>NZ_JBQSVT010000005.1:0-151473 GCF_052376555.1 Specibacter sp. AOP5-B1-6 | reverse complement strand
CCCGGTGGTGTTGACGGATATTGATCATCTGCAGGCGTGGGAGCACGGGGGGAAGTCCACATGGGAGAACCTGAGGCCGGCGTGTGCGGCCCATCATAGGTTGCGGCATTTCAAGGACGATAAGGATCGTCATGGTAATTATCGTCGGTATCGGGAGCCGTATCGGAACCAGATTCGTTTGCGGGGCTGGACACCGAAACTGACCAGTGATGGCCGGGTCGGGTGGATCACCCCGTCCGGGAAGTATCAGGCACCGCTGCATGAAACACCTCAACTCACCCAGTACCCGAAGTGGTTGAAACGACGCCTCAACAAGGTCCTAAACCCACCCACCAGCACCGCCACCAGCACCGCCGCCGGCAGCAACCCGGACACAGGCCCAACAACACCCACACCGTGAGTGGTCCCACCGATGACGTCAGCGCCCGCCGATAGCGTGAACAGCACCCGACGATCTGCCCAGGCTCTGTGCAGTGACGAGCTCAGGAGCAGTCAGCGCACCGGGCCGAGGGGCAGTTCATTCGGAGACGGACTCAGCGACCTCGCCGCCTCGCAGGTCGGCGACAATGGCCAGCAGTTCTTGTGCCGATGCATCCCAGCTGAACGTGCCGGCCTGCTCCACGGAGGCAGCTGAACTTGCAGCCCACTTCGGCTGGTCGGCCAAGGACCGCACAGCGGTCGCAAAAGCCGACGGGGAATCAGCCGATACATAGTGCGCGGCAGTACCGCCGACCTCGCGGAATATGTCCGTGTCGGCGACGACCACGGGTGTCCCCAGCGCCATGGCCTCGACCAGTGGCAGACCGTAGCCCTCAGCCTTGCTCAAAGTGACCAGGGCTGTGGTGCGCAGGAGCAGCTCGTCGTATTCGGCATCGGTGACGCCGTTGTGAAACACCACAGACGCTCCGGCAGGCACCAACGCTTCAAGTTCTGCACGTCGGCCAGGGGTGATCCGGCTTAGCAGGTTGAGCGTGAAATCTGGCAGTTCCGCCATGCCCCGGATCAGCGTCTCCACATTCTTGTACGGCATAAACGAACCCATGTACGCCAGCGACTTTTCCGGCCTAACCGAGGGATCCCGGGGCGTGCGGTCGCCTTGCGGTGCATTGCCGATGATGCGGACCGGCCGCTTGGTGAGGTCGTGCTTGCGCATCAAGGCCAGCGTGGTGTCGCTGATGGTTGCCACCACGTTGGCACGGTTGAGCAGGAGCCGTTGGGGCCAATATGCCTTGTGGTACAAACGCCACAGCACCCGGACGGGAGCCGGCAGGAATCCGGGTGGCGCTGGATGTTCGTAGTAAATGAGGTCGTGCAGTGTCAGCACCAGAGGATATTTTCGTCCCCAGCTGCCCATTGTCTGCATGGGGCAAAACACCAAATCAGCGCCCAATTTATTCACGTGCCGCGCCACGAAGAGTTCCAGCGGTGACAGTGGAGAGTTGATCTTCACCCATGGAAGGTCGGGCAGCAGGGCCAGCTGGCGCTCGTCATGGATGAGCATTGTCACGTCCGCATGAGGGGCGACGGCGGCCATGAGGCTTGCACCGTAGCGGCTGATGCCGTCGTGGTGGTCCATCCGGGTAAAGCGCGCGTCCATGACGATCTTGGGTTTGGCAGGGACATCGGGCCGTGTCAGCGGCGCTGGACTGCTCAACGGTGCTGGTTTGCTCACGGAGTGGGACTGGCTCACGGGGCGGGGTGCCTTTCAAGGAAATTGGTGATGGCTGCGGCAGCCGGCTCGGGGGTTTCGTAGTGAATCAAGTGGCCCACGTTGCTGATTACAACCAATTCGGCATCGGGGAGAAGCTCCACCAACTTGTGCTGGTTCGGCAGCGTGGCGATTTCATCCTCGGCCCCGGCAATCAGCAGGGTGGGCAGCGTCAGCCGTGTGGCGACTTCCCGCACGGTGCCGCTGACTGAAGCCTGAAATGATTCAAGCAGCATGTCCCTGTTGGCGAAACCACTGAAATACGCATGATGCTGGCCATGGATGAACGCCAGCAGCTCCTTGTTCCGGGTCTTGGCCATGGTCACGCTCATGACGTGGACGATGAGCTTGCTGCGCAACAGTGCGTTGCCCAGCCCGCCGGGAAGCTTCGCCGAAGCCCAGTAGTAAAACACCGCGAGCTTGGTCATGATGCCCTTGGGGCCCTCCAGCGCGGGGGAGGCGATGGGGTTCACCAGGATCAACGGATGAACCCTGCCTGGTTGGTTCGCGACAAAGTGGCTGGCGACGATGGAGCCAAAGGAATGCCCGAGCAGCACAGTATCCGGCCCCAAACCCAGGGCAGTCAAAAAGTCGCTCAGGAAGGCGCCATAAGCGGCGACGTCGTGTTTGTCTTGCGCGAACGCAGGGGAGGCGCCAAAGCCCGGCAGATCGGCCATGATGACGCGGAAACCAGGCAGCAGTTCAACCACCCGCTCCAGCCCATGGTGGTCGCCACGGAAACCATGGACCATCACGATGGTGCGAACACCGGCACCGCCACCGGCACGAACAACGGCACCGTCGCGGGCTCCGGGGCCGGCGTCCGTGGCTCCCGTTTCAGGAGATTCGAGAGCAGCATACTCCCAGTAATGCACGGGCGTTCCCGCCACCACGAGGACGTGGGCGCTTTCCCTGCAGGCCAGGTTGTCGGCCAGGGCAGCGGCGAGCGGTTCGCTGGACGCCGTCGAGCCTTTCCCTGGGGCCGGGAACTTCAGGGCGGCCGGTAACTTCAGTGCCACGGCTAGTTGACCTCGTTGGGGTGCGAGCCGGAGCGCTGGCCCCTGTCCAGGGCGTCAATGGCGGCCATCTCGGTCTCGCTAACGCTGAAGTCGAAGACGGCTAGATTTGCGGCAATGCGCTCGGCCGAGCTGGCCTTGGGGATGACCAGGTGCCCCGACTGAACATGCCAGCGCAGCACTATCTGGGCCACCGACCGGCCTTGCCGGGCGGCGAGCTCAAGCAGGACCGGATCGTTGAGGATGGCGCCGCGGGCCAGCGGACTCCAGGCCTGGGTGGCAATGCCCAACCCGGCATGCACTGCGCGCAGCTCGGTCTGGGCCAGCCATGGGTGCAGCTCGATCTGGTTCACGGCCGGGACAACGTCCGTTGCGGCAAGGAGTTCATGCAGATGTGGAGCTTCGAAGTTACTGACCCCAATCGCCCGCACGCGCCCTTCGCGGTACAGCATTTCCAAGGCTTTGTAGGTGGGGATGAACAACTCCCTGGCGGGGCAGGGCCAGTGGATCAGGTACATGTCAAGATAGTCGAGCCCGAGCCGCTCCATGCTGGCGTCAAAGGCCGCCAACGTTGCGTCGTAGCCCTGGTCGGTGTTCCACACCTTTGAGGTGACAAACAGTTCCTCGCGAGGCGTCCCTGCAGCCACGGCATTGCCGATTGCGGTGCCCACGCCCTCCTCGTTGCCGTACAGCGCGGCCGTGTCAACGGTGCGGTAGCCGGAATCCAGCGCCGTGGCGACAAGGTTGGCACAGTCTTCGGCCGGCACCTTGTAGACGCCGTAGCCAAGCACGTCGATGCCGACACCGTTGTTGAGCGTGTATTTGGGGGAGAGTTGCATAGCTACGACTTTACCCATCCGTGGGGCGCAGTGCGCGGTACCGCGCTGCCGGGCGCGGCCAGTGCGGCGTTTAGATCCCGTCGAGTCCGCTCAGGAAACCAAAGATCGGGTCTGTTGCCTGGCTGTCCTGCTCAACCAGCTCCCGCGCCGTCGTTTCATCCAAAATCAGGTCCGTGACCAATCCGGCCGCCAGCGCCCCGCGCAGGCCGGTGATCTTCTTGCGTCCTGAGACCACACAGATCCGACGGCGGACCTTGCGCAGGTTGTCAAGGCTTGGACCGCTTGAACGATCGTTGAGCACAATGCCGTCGTCGCTCCCGTCCGAGCGGAAGAATACTGTTGCCACGTCGCCGGCCACCCCGCTGGCATCCAAGGCGTCCAGATCCGTGGAGTCAAGGTAGCCGCCGGAGTACACATGGCTGGGAATCTCAGCGTCCATGGAGCCCACGCCAAAAATGGCGATCGTCATGCGTTCCTGCAGGTCAAGGATGCGCCGCACGCTTCGCTCCTGCCACATCAACGACTTCGTCTCGGCGTGGTCAAAGAACGCCGGCACTGGAAACTGTTCAACCTTGGCCCCATACGCCGTGCCAAAGCGGCGAATGATTTCCGAGGCGTAGGTGATGCCGGAGGTCTGGGTATTGCCTGCCCCATTGAGCTGGACGATCGTGGTGCCGTGGGTGGTTTTTCGGGTCAGGTGGCGGCTCACGGTGCTGACAGTTGATCCCCAGGCCACCCCGATCACGGCATTGGAGTCAACGAGCGGGCCGATGGTGCGGGCAGCCTGCATGCTGACCCGCTCGAGCACCTCCACTTCGTTGAGCATGTCCGAGACGGGAACCACGTGGACATCAACCCGGTGGCGCTTGCGGATGACACGTTCCAGTTCGGGGGCTCGGTCCGAAGGGGTCTTGATCTGGATTTGGACGAGCCCTGTCTCCCGGGCCGCGGAGAGCAGCCTCGAGACGGTGGACCGGGACGTGCGAAGCTCGCGCGCAATGGCGTCCATCGTCTGGTCCTGCAAGTAGTACATTTGTGCAGCGCGGAGCGCATCCTGCTGTTTTGTTGGCTTCGACGGCATGTGATCTGCACCCTTTCTGCACGTTCGTGCAGGCATGTTGACTATATTTTCCATTTATTCAAACAATAGTTGGAACAGGCGTGCAATGCGCAACCCAACGGGACTCGAATGAGGTCAAAATGAGAATCCTCGGCAACACTGGCAAAAATCAAGATTCCACGGATCCAAAGCCGGTGGTGCGTGCCCAGGTTGAAGCCTTGAAGCAACGCCCCCATGCGAAGGTCTTAATCATCGGCGGCGGCATCAACGGCGTGGGAACATTCCGCGACCTGGCCCTGCAGGGTGTCGACGTGGCCCTCGTTGAACGGGGCGATTACTGCCAAGGAGCTTCCGGAGCCTCGTCGCACATGATTCACGGCGGCATCCGCTACCTTGAAAACGGCGAGTTCCGGCTCGTCAAGGAATCTGTCATGGAGCGCAACGGGCTGCTGAAGATCGCACCCCATTACGTCAAGCCGCTGCAGACCACCATCCCCATCTTCAGCACCTTCTCCGGAATTCTCAGCGCCCCCATGCGTTTCCTCACCCACAAGCAGGGCAAGCCCCAGGAGCGCGGCGCCTTCCTGATCAAGGTTGGCCTGACATTGTACGACGCCTTCTCACGCGACGGCGGCACAGTGCCCCGCCACGATTTCAAGGGCCGCAAGAAGGCCCTCGCTGAGCTGCCCCAGTTGCCCTCAAACCTCAAGTACGCGGCCACCTACTACGATGCTTCGGTGCACAACCCCGAGCGTCTCACCCTGGACGTCCTGCAGGACGGCGAGAAGGCCGGAACGGCCGCTGACGGCACCGGGCAGGCCCGCGCCAGCAACTATCTTGCGGTCACTGCAGTGAAGGACGACGGCGTTGAGGTCACCGACCAGCTGACCGGCGAAACGTTCACGTTCACCGCGGACGTCATCGTCAACACCACAGGCGCCTGGGTCGACATGACCAACTCGGCCATGGGTGCGGCATCACGGTTCATGGGCGGCACCAAGGGCTCACACATCGTCCTTGACCACCCCGGTCTGCTGGCCGCCTGCAACGGCCGCGAAATCTTCTTCGAACACACCGACGGCCGCATCGTGCTGATCTACCCCATGGGCGACAGGGTCCTCGTCGGCACCACCGACGTGAACGCTGACATGACCAAGGATGCAGTCTGCACCGACGAGGAGATCGAGTACTTCTTCGAGCTCATCGGCCACGTCTTCCCCAACGTCCTGGTCACCCGGGACGACATTGTGTACAGCTTCTCGGGCGTGCGCCCGCTGCCGCGCCACGATGAAACAGCCCCCGGCTTTGTTTCCCGCGACTACCGCATCGAACGCGCAGACCGGACCATTGCCGGCGCCAGCGTGCCGGTGCTCAGCCTTGTCGGCGGCAAGTGGACAACCTTCCGGGCATTGTCGGAGCACATGACCAACGATGTGCTGGCCATTCTTGGCACAGCACGGAAAACCTCGACGGCGAAACTTGCCATCGGCGGCGGCGTGAACTTCCCCGCCACCCCCGAAGGCGTCGAAGCCTGGATCGCTTCGCACACCAGCGAATCTGTTGATGTGGCACGCTCCGGAGTGCTCCTGACCCGCTACGGCACCCGTGCCGAAGACGTCCTGGCGTTCCTCAAGGAGGGTGAAGACACGGTGTTTGAGTCGACCGACGAGCTCAGCGACCGTGAAGTTCTCTTCATGGTGGAAAATGAACAAATCGGGCACCTCATCGATGTCATGATCCGCCGCACCTCCCTGGCATTCCGGGGTCTGGTGACGGGCGAGCTGCTGGCCGAAACCGCGGCCGCGCTGGCGGGTCCGCTGGGCTGGAGCCAGGAGAAGGTGACCGAGGAAATCGGCCACGCCGTAGATATTCTGGACCGTTTCCACGGTGTCCAGGTACAAAGCTTGATTGCCTAAGCCCCAGGGGGGCAAAGGGGGCTCAAGAGGGCCAGCCAACACGGGCTGGCCCTTTCGTGAATAACCAAACAAAAGGAGTCAAAGATGTCTCTTGGAATAGTGTTCCTGTCCGAAGTGATGGGAACCATGATGCTAACCCTGCTGGGTTGCGGTGTCGTAGCCAACGTTTCGCTGAAGGGAACCAAGGGCAATGCCGGCGGATTCCTCCTCGTTAACTGGGGCTGGGGCCTGGCTGTCATGTCCGGTGTATTTGTTGCCGCGAAGTCAGGTGCACACCTAAACCCCGCAGTTACTGTGGGCATCCTTTCCAGTGGAGCAGCTGAGTATGCTCCGAACGTACCCGTCAGCTTTGCGTCCACGATGACGTACTTTGGTGCGGAAATGCTCGGTGCCATCATCGGTGCCGTCGTTTGCTGGCTGGCCTACAAGCAGCACTTTGATGGCGAGCCCGACGCCGCCACGAAGCTGGGCGTCTTCTCCACCGGACCGGCCATCCGCAGCTACGGCTGGAACGTTGTCACGGAAATCATCGGCACCTTCGTTTTGGTGTTCGTCATCCTCCACTTCGGCAGTGTCACAGCACTTGGCCCGCTTCCGGTCGCATTGCTCGTTGTCGCCATTGGTGCCTCCTTGGGTGGTCCGACAGGCTACGCCATCAACCCGGCACGTGACCTCGGTCCCCGCATCGCCCATGCTCTGCTGCCCATCAAGGGCAAGGGCTCCAGTGACTGGAGCTACGCCTGGGTGCCGGTTGCCGGTCCCTTGATCGGTGGTGCACTGGGTGGTTTCATGACCCTGTGGATGCCTGACCTGCTGGCCGCTGTTGCGTAACTCCCACCAGTGCATGCCGTTGGCAGTGGTTTGTTCCACCCAACGAATTGTTCTTAATGTGAATCACGAGCAAAGGAAACAATGATGTCTCAGTATGTAATTGCCATTGACCAAGGAACCACGAGCAGCCGCGCCATCGTGTTTGACCACGACGGCAACATCGTCTCCACCGGTCAGCTCGAACACGAGCAGATTTTCCCCAAGGCCGGCTGGGTTGAGCACAACGCCGCGGAGATCTGGAACAACACCCGCGAGGTGATTGGCACGGCGCTGGCCCAGGCCAACCTGACCCGGCATGACATTGTCGGCGTCGGCATCACCAACCAGCGCGAAACGGCTGTTGTGTGGGACAAAAACACCGGCGTGCCTGTCTACAACGCCATTGTCTGGCAGGACACCCGCACCCAGGCGATCGTTGATGAACTGGCGGCCGACGGCGGCGTCGAACGCTTCAAGTCCACTGTTGGCCTGCCGCTGGCCACGTACTTCTCCGGAACCAAGATCAAGTGGATCCTTGACAACGTCGAGGGTGCCCGCGAGAAGGCAGAAGCCGGGGATCTGCTGTTTGGCAACACCGACAGCTGGATCACCTGGAACCTGACGGGTGGAACCGACGGCGGCGTGCATATCACCGACGTCACCAACGCCTCCCGCACACTGTTCATGGACCTGGAAACATTGCAGTGGGACGAAGAGATTCTGGGCATCTTTGGTGTTCCGAAATCCATGATGCCCGCCATCAAGTCCTCCTCCGAGGTCTACGGCCACGTGCACGGCAGCCAGCTGCTGCGCGAGACGCCGGTTGCCGGCATCCTGGGCGACCAGCAGGCTGCGACGTTTGGCCAGGCGGCGTTCAAGACCGGCGAAGCCAAGAACACCTACGGCACCGGCTGCTTCCTGATCTTCAACACGGGCGAGGAAATTGTCCACTCGAAGAACGGCCTGCTCACCACGCTGGGCTACAAGTTGGGCGACGCCAAGCCGCACTACGCCCTCGAAGGCTCCATCGCCGTCACGGGATCACTGATCCAGTGGCTGCGCGACAACATCGGCATGATCAAGTCCGCACCCGAAGTTGAGGAGCTGGCTGCAGCGGTCGAGGACAACGGCGGCGTGTACATCGTTCCGGCGTTCTCGGGCTTGTTTGCCCCGTACTGGCGTTCAGATGCCCGCGGCGCCATCGTGGGCCTCACCCGCTATGTGAACAAGAACCACATTGCCCGGGCGGCCCTTGAAGCCACGGCGTTCCAGACCCGCGAGGTGCTGGATGCCGTCAACGCCGACTCCGGTGTTGACCTGACAGAACTGAAGGTCGACGGCGGCATGGTCGCCAATGACGCGCTCATGCAGTTCCAGGCCGACATCCTCGGCGTCCCGGTGATCCGTCCCAAGGTCACCGAGACCACCGCCCTCGGCGCAGCCTATGCGGCCGGCCTTGCGGTGGGCTTCTGGAAGGACCTCGGCGAGTTGTCCAACAACTGGTCCGAGGACAAGCGCTGGGAGCCCAACATGGACTCGGCCGAGCGCGACCGCCAGATGCGTCTCTGGAAGAAGGCTGTCACCAAGTCCATGGACTGGGTTGACGAGGACGTGAAGTAACACAGCAGCACAGCAAGTAAGCAGCACAGCAGGAAATAGTGCGACGGCGGGCGGCACCCAACGGGGGCTGCCCGCCATCGTGCTTAACCGCGCAAAACCAAGCTTTGCCGGGCAAAACCAATCCGGCGCGAAGCATTTTCAAGTGCGGTAAAGTAGGGGTGTGCATAAATTTCTCCGCCTTAGCTAGCCGCAATTGCGATTGCGGTAAGCCCCTTGCTCTGTCGAGGGGCTTTTGTGTGTAAAGGGCCAAAAGGTGCAAGAAGCCATTGATGAATGAAAAGGCAGGGTACGTGAGCGTGCAGTCCCAGACTGAAGAGAACAGCGAAGAGGGCGTCTACAGTTTCGCCTCGATGGAAGCCAAATGGCCTGCCGTCTGGGATGAGCTGAATGTCTTTGCCCCACTTGACGACGGATCCAAGGAACGCCGCTACGTCCTTGACATGTTTCCGTACCCGTCGGGGGACCTGCACATGGGCCACGCCGAGGCGTTTGCCATGGGTGACGTTGTCTCGCGCTACTGGCGCCAGCTTGGTTACGACGTGCTGCACCCGATCGGCTGGGACTCCTTTGGCCTGCCTGCCGAGAACGCCGCCATCAAGCGCAACGCGCACCCGAGCGAGTGGACGTACGCGAACATCGACACGCAGGCAGCGTCGTTCAAGCGCTACGCCATCTCCGTTGACTGGTCGCGCCGCCTGCAGACCTCAGACCCCGAGTACTACCGGTGGACCCAGTGGCTGTTCAAGCGCTTCCACGAACGGGGCCTGGCCTACCGCAAGAACTCGCCCGTCAACTGGTGCCCCAAGGACCAGACCGTGCTCGCCAACGAGCAGGTTGTCAACGGCGCCTGCGAACGCTGCGGCACCATTGTCACCAAGAAGTCCCTGAACCAGTGGTATTTCAAGATCACCGATTACGCCGACCGCCTGCTCGATGACATGGATGCGTTGAAGGGCCACTGGCCGGACCGCGTGCTGGCCATGCAAAAGAACTGGATCGGCCGCTCCGAGGGCGCCCACGTCACGTTCGTGATCGAGGCTGCCGGCGACGAGAAAGTCGAACAAGAGCTGACGGTGTTCACCACCCGCCCGGACACCCTGTACGGTGCAACGTTCTTCGTTGTTGCCGCTGACGCACCGCTGGCCTTGGAACTGGTGACCGCCGAGCACGCCGAGGCGCTGAGCGACTACCGCGAGCAGGTCAAGGCGCTCAGCGACATTGAACGCCAGTCCACCGAACGCCCCAAGTCGGGCGTGTTCACGGGCCGCTACGCCGTCAATCCGCTCACGGGCGAAAAACTTCCCGTCTGGGCTGCCGACTACGTCCTGGCCGATTACGGCACCGGCGCCATCATGGCCGTCCCGGCGCACGACCAGCGCGACCTCGACTTTGCGAAGGCCTTCGACCTGCCCGTCCGCGCCGTCCTGGACACCGGCATGGACGACCCCGCCGAAACAGGCATTGCCACCACCGGCGAGGGCAGCCTGATCAACTCCGGCGAGCTGGACGGACTGTCCAAGGCCGACGGCATTCCCGCCGCCATCGGGATCCTGGAAAAACTGGGCACCGGTGAGAAGTTCGTGAACTTCCGTCTCCGCGACTGGCTGTTGTCCCGCCAGCGCTTCTGGGGCACGCCCATTCCCATCATCCACTGCGCCGACTGCGGCGAAGTGGCTGTGCCCGATGACCAGTTGCCCGTGCGCCTGCCGGAAAACCTGCGCGGCGAGGACCTCTCGCCCAAGGGCACATCACCCCTGGCCGCAGCGGCGGACTGGGTCAACGTTTCCTGCCCCGAGTGCGGTGGCGCCGCCAAGCGCGACACCGACACCATGGACACCTTCGTCGACTCCTCCTGGTACTTCCTGCGCTTTGCCTCGCCCGACTTCACCGAGGGACCCTTTGATCCGGCCAAGATCAACGACTGGATGCCTGTTGGCCAGTACGTGGGCGGCGTCGAGCACGCCATCCTGCACCTGCTCTACGCCCGTTTCTTCACCAAGGTCATCCACGACATGGGCATGCTTGACGCCACCGAACCCTTCAGCGCACTGCTGAACCAGGGCCAGGTGCTCAACGGCGGCAAGGCCATGAGCAAGTCCCTGGGCAACGGTGTTGACCTGGGCGAGCAGCTGGACAAGTTCGGGGTCGACGCCGTCCGCCTCACCATGGTCTTCGCCGGCCCTCCCGAGGACGACGTCGACTGGGCCGATGTGTCGCCGTCGGGCTCGGCCAAGTTCCTGGCCCGTGCCTGGCGCCTTGGCAACGACGTTGACAGCGAACCGGGCACCGATCCGTCCAGCGGTGACGCTGCGCTGCGGTCGCTGACCCACCGCACCGTCCATGAGGTCAAGGCCCTGCTGGAAGGGCACAAATTCAACGTTGTGGTCGCCAAGCTCATGGAGCTCGTCAATGCCACACGCAAGGTCATCGACTCCGGTGCCGGCGGGCAGGATCCCGCCGTGCGTGAGGCCGCGGAGGCCGTGGCGATTGTGCTGAGCCTGTTCGCCCCCTACACGGCTGAGGACATGTGGCAGGCCCTGGGCCATCCGGCCTCAGTGGCCAACGCCGGCTTCCCCGCCGTCGACGAGGCCCTGCTCGTGCAGCAGAGCGTCACCGCCATCGTCCAGATCAAGGGCAAGGTCCGCGACCGTCTTGAGGTCTCGCCCGACATCTCCGAGGACGAGCTGCGCGAGCTGGCACTGGCCTCCGGCGCCGTCCAAAAGGCACTTGACGGCGCTGGCATCCGCACCATCATCGTGCGTGCGCCTAAACTGGTCAATATCGTTCCCGCCTAGGCAGGCAAGGCAAAAGCGTGAAAGTGCCTTCCGCGCCGTATCGGCGGGGAAGGCACTTTTGCGTGACGTGGCACAAATATCTCAACAAGACGCAGGGGGAGGGGGGGACGGTGACTGACCCAGCAGCGGCCCGGCACTGGTTGCGCCAACAGGTCCAGCGGCTTCGTCCCAAGCCTGCCGGGGTGGCGCCGTCCGCAGCAGCCCCGCCCAAGCCTTCGGTCGCCGTCGTCACTGACTCGGCTGCGGCCCTGCCGCCGGAATGGGTGCTTGAATTTTCCGCCCAGGGGCTGCTGACAGTGGTGCCCATGCCCGTCATTATTGGCGACAACGTGTATTCAGATGACGACGCCGAACTCGAGACCCACATCTCGCTGGCCCTGGCGTCGGGACAGTCGGTGAAAACCTCCCGACCATCGCCCGGCCAGTTCGAGCGTGCCTACAAGAATGCCGCAGCGGCGGGCTTTGACGCCGTGGTGTCGGTGCACATCTCAACGAAGCTTTCAGGCACCTTTGATGCAGCGCAGCTGGGGGCCGAACGTGCCCCGATCCCCGTTCATGTGCTGGATTCGGGCACCGTCGGCATGGGGCAGGGCTGCGGGGTGCAGGCCGCGATTTCAGCAGCCGCCGCGGGTGCCGGGACGGCTGGTGTCATGGCCGCGGCCACCGCTGCCCTGGCGGCCACAGCCATCTATTTCTATGTCCCCAGCCTGGAGCAGCTCCGCAGGGGCGGCCGCATCAGCATGGCGTCCTCATGGCTTGGGACGGTGTTGGACATCAAGCCCATCCTGGGGATTAGGGACGGAGCGGTGGTTCCGCTGGAGAAAGTGCGTTCGGCGGTGCGGGCCATCGCCCGCCTGGAAGCGCTGGCGGCTGCAGATGTCGCTGCCCGCGGCGCCCAAACCACCCAGATCAGTGTGCACCACTTTGGCAACGAGCCCCAGGCGCGGGAGCTGGGCGAGTCCCTGGCGGCGCGCTCCCCGGGGCTGGCCGCGGCCACGCTGACCCGGCTGCCCGCCGTGCTCGCAGCCCACGCCGGGCTTGGCGTGCTGGTGGTCGTGGTGGCCGACGCCCCCGCTGATGCATCGGGGGAAGACCCCGCGCGATCGGGTGGTGCCGCGCAGGCGGTCGGCAGGGTGCAGGCAGTTGGCGGGGCACGGCCGGTTGGCACCGCGCAACGGCCTGGTGCCCCGGCAGTTGCTGCCCACGATTTCGGGACGCCGGATCTTGGGTTCCCGGAACTCGGGGCGCGGGAGCTCGGGTCCCCGGAGCCCAACAATGCAGCTGCCTTGGGCGGGGCATCCAAACAAGGCCCTGCACCCCGTTCCCACGGCGACGAGAGCACGGCAGCGCGGGCGGTTCGGCCGCACCGGAAAGCTCGTCACGGGCGCGTGGTTCCTCCACAGGCTGGGCCGGACGAGTAGTTCTCCACAGAGCGTGCAAAAAGCTGATTCGCCCACCCATGATCGGCTTACCGTTAGTGCATGAGCAGTGCTGGCGAAGATCTCGACTGGCCATCACCCGGGCACATGGCAGCGTCCCGTGGCGGTGGACTCTCCCACGGCCGGGGACCCCGATGGATTGTCTCACTGCGTGCACTTGTGGTGGTGCTGGCCATGATGGCGGCGGCACTGGGGATGCTGTGGCTTGAATCAGCGGGGGTGCAGGGGGCTTCGGCCCAACTGGCCACCGAGTCAGCGGGGAAAGTGGTGGTGCCCCCGCTGGCTGGCTCCCCGTCGCTGAAGGGCACGCTGCCCAAGGAAAGCACGCCGTCCCCTGTGAAGGTCCCGCCCGCGGTCCCGCCTGCGGATGGAGAGGCCGTGACGGCAGCCGGCAGTGGTGGCGCTGGGTCCTCCCCGCCTGCGAATTCCGGGGCGCAGCCCGGGGCGGGGAATCCGGAGGGGAAACTGGTTGTGCACGTTGCCGGCGCCGTCAAAAGCCCCGGGGTGTTCATGTTGGACCCGGGCAGCCGCGTGTTCCAGGCGGTGGATGCGGCTGGCGGGGCCCTGCCGGCGGCCGAATTGGCAGCGCTGAACCTGGCTGCCCCACTGACGGACGGCTTGCAAATTCTGGTACCCACCAAGGAGCAGGCAGCCACCATGGCGGCAAACCCGGGGGCCGGGCAAATCCCGGGCCAGGAGACTGTGACGCCGAACGGTGCGGGAACAGCGCAGCAGGGGCTGATCAACGTCAATACGGCGACGGCTGCGGAACTTGACGCCCTGCCCGGGATTGGTCCCGTGCTGGCCGAGAGGATCGTTGACTGGCGCACCGAGCACGGGCCCTACGCTTCGGTTGATGCCTTGGACGGCGTGTCCGGCATCGGCGCGAAATTGCTGGCGGGCATCCGGGACCTGGTGACGGTGTCGTGAAGGGGCCGGTCGTGAGGTGGCCGCCGTGAGTGGGCAGTCATGAGACTTCAGGAGCCCCGGTGGTCGCGCTTTGCCAAAGCTGCCGTGGGGGAAATGGCACCCGCTCCGTCCAAGAGCCGGCTGGAGCGCCTGCGCCGGCAGGCCGGGGATGTGCGCCGCCGGCTGGCTGCGGCCCATGCGGATCAGGCCGACTCAGAGGTGCGCCACCGCGCGGACATCAGGCTTGTGCCTGCCGTGGCGGCCGCATGGGCGACGGCGGCGGTTGCCATCGCGTTGCCGGGAACCATGGCACTGGGATGGGCGTTGGTCTTGGGTGGGGGCATGCTGGGCTGCGCCGGTGGGTTCCGGCTGTGGCGAGGAAGCAACTGGCGGTCCGGGCAGCAGCAGCCCGCAGCCAGACCGGGGAAGCATCACAAGCAGGATGCCCGATCATCAACTCCCGACAACCGGGCCACGATGCTGCTTGCAGTCTGCTGTGTCGTCGCAGTGTTGTTTGCAGTGGGCCTGCGGGCGTGGAGTTCGGCAACGTCGCCACTTCAGCAGGCCGTGGCGGAGCGCGGGTCCTTCACCTTGACCCTTGAGGTGGGCTCCGTGCCGAGACTGATGGACTCAGGCAACGGTCCGCCCAGAGTTGTCCTTGATGCCTCCGTTGTTCAGGCCACGGGCAAGGGGCGCACGTTCACAGGAAGGATGCCCATTCGAGTGGTGGCCGCGGATGCGTGGTCAGGGTTGCAGGTGGGGGACACGGTGGCCACTGCCGGTACGATTGCCCCGGCTGCACCACAGGAAGCCGTTTCGGGATTCCTGCACCCATCAACGGAGCCCTTGTCGGTGACGGCGGCCAAGGGCGGGACACAGGCAGCCGTCGCAGCCATCCGGAACGCCTGGCATTCAGCCGTTCAACAAGTTTGGGCCCCTCACTCGCGGGACACGGCCGGCCTCCTGCCGGGCATGGTCATGGGGGACCGCAGCGGCATGGACAGTTCGCTCAGTGACGCCATGAAAACTGTGGGTCTGACACACCTGACAGCCGTCAGCGGGGCAAATTGCACGCTTGTGCTCGCCTCCCTCATGCTTGCCCTGCGTTCATTGCGCACACCGCGGCTTGCGGCAGTCGCGGTGTCCGGTGCGGGACTGCTCGGATTTGTTTTGTTGGTGGGGCCCGATCCCAGCGTGCTGCGGGCCGCCGTCATGGGTGCGATTGGTGCCATAGCCATTTTGGGCGGCCGCCCCAAGCGGGTGGGGGCTTTGCTGTCGGTGAGTATTTTGGTGCTGCTCTTGGCGGATCCATGGCTCGCGGTCGACTACGCGTTCATTCTTTCGGTGTTGGCCACCTTGGGGCTGCACCTGGTTGGGCGTCGCTGCGTGGGATGGCTGTCTGTTTTGTTGCCGTTGTGGTTGGCCCAGGCGGTGGCCATTCCACTGGCGGCCCAGTTGTTCTGTGCTCCGGTGATCGTGCTGCTGCAGGCGCGGTTGACACCCTACACAATTCCCGCCAACATGCTGGCCGCTCCGGTGGTGGCACTTGTGACCACGGTGGGCACCTTCGGCATGGTGGCCGCTGCCGCGTTCCCGCCGGTTGGGGTCCTTTGTGCTGCCGTCAGTGGCGCAGGTGCCTGGTGGGTGGCCGTCGTGGCACGGTCGATGTCGGCGCTTCCGGCATCGAGTCTGCCATGGCCGGAAGGGGCGCAGGGCGTAATTCTCATGGCACTGCTCAACACCACTGTGCTGGCCGGTCTGTTCGCCCTGGTGGAGAGGCAACGGGTTGCTTCGATTGTTGCGCGCCTGCGCGGACACCTGCCGGAATCGTCGCGCAGGCGCTTTGGCTTTGTCGCGATGGTGGCCTTTGCCTCCTCCGCGACCCTTTGGTGGACGGCCGCGGTGTTGCAGCTGTGAGGGCGATGCGTGCGACAGACTGTGCACCCGTACCTGCAACCGCCCCGGTGCCCGAGGGCCGTCGTGCGGCCGGGTTGGGAATGGGCACCAGTGGTGGCAGAGTAGATGCCGTGAACATTGCATGGACAGGAACGCGCCCGTGAGCCCGGCGCCCAGAACTTCCCAGCGACCCTCCGGCGGCGCTGATTGGCGGGACGTGCCGCTCGCGCCGGTGATGCTTCTCTTCGGCCCCGAAGACTTTATTTCCAGCCGTGCCATGGACGATGTCCGCAGGAAGCTGCGGGCCCGGGACGCCGAACTGGAGCTGACCACGCTTGATGCCGGCCACTACACCGCAGGCCAGTTGGGCATGGTTGCCAGCCCCTCCCTGTTCAGTGAACCCAAACTGATCGAGGTGGCGTCCCTGGCCACCATGACTGACGACTTTCTGCAGGATGCCCTTGCCTACATCAAGGACCCTGCCCCCGAGGTCACGCTGGTTCTCATCCATGGCGGCGGCACCCGCGGCAAAAAGTTGCTGGATGCCTTGAAAGCCCTGGGCGTTCCCCGGGTTGAATGCCAGCCGTTGAAGAAGGACGCCGAAAAGGTCCAGTTTGTCAGCGCAGAGTTTTCGCTGGCCAAGCGGCGGATTGACGCCCAGGCTGTACGGGCACTTGTTGCCGCCGTCGGGGCAAGCCTGTCGGAGCTTGCCGCAGCCTGTTCCCAGCTGGTCGCCGACACCACCGGCATGGTCAACACCGACGACGTCGACAAATATTACGGCGGCAGGGTGGAAGCCACGGCATTTCGTGTTGCCGATGCGGCACTTGCCGGCAATGGGCCGGCGGCACTCTCCACGCTCAGGCACGCCCTGGCGACGGGCGTGGATCCGGTTCCGCTCGTGGGGGCACTGGCCATGAAGGTGCGCCAGGTGGCGAAGGTGTTCTCCGCGCGTGGCAGCTCGGCCCAATTGGCCCGCGACCTTGGCATGTCCCCGTGGCAGGTGGATTCTGCCCGCCGCGATGCCGGGCATTGGACCGGACCGGCCCTGGTCACTGCCATCAAGGTGTTGGCCGAGACCGACGCCCAGGTCAAGGGAGAGGCGAAGGACCCGGTCTACGCAGTGGAGCATGCCGTGACCGTGATCGCGACCGCCGCCCGGCACTGACCCCGCCGATCCCCAGAGCCAAGCCCTGGCGATTAACCACGGCGATTAACCACGAAGGGCCCCCACCAAGCGGTGGGGGCCCTTCGTTGAGTTGCGAAGCAGATCGGCTTCCCTTAGAGGGCGTTAACCTTCTTGGAGATGGCCGACTTGCGGTTGGCAGCGTTGTTGGCGTGCAGGACGCCCTTGCTGACAGCCTTGTCCAGCTTGCGGCCGGCATTCACCAATGCGGCAGCAGCTGCATCCTTGTCGCCTGCGGCCACTGCCGTGTTTACTGCACGAACAGCGGTCTTGACGCCTGAACGAACGGCGAGGTTGCGCACGCGCGACTTCTCGTTGGTAAGGATGCGCTTCTTCTGGGACTTGATATTAGCCACGTTGTATAACTCTCTTTTGATACGTAAATTCGGTCGTAGAGGGCGTAGCTTGACCGTTGACAGCGGCGTGGGGATGCTCGAATTATGGTGAACGTCAGGCCAAGCTGTTGTGTCCGCCGACCTGCACGAACACACACAGCTGTAAACTCTAGCAGATCAAGGCCCGGAGGGCCCCGAGGCCTACTTCCAGCCGTGGCGCTTTCGCAGTCCAGCAGCCACCACGGCGAACCGTTTGGCATCCAGCACGGCACCTTCACGGCGCATGTCGGCGGGGGAGACCTGCAGGATCCTGTCCAATTTAACTTCGCTGGGCCGTCCCTGTTTGTCCCAGCCACCCGTGCCAATGTCGATGTAGTCGTTGTCGCCGCGACGGTCACCGTCGTGGTCCTTGCTGGTCAGCATCAAGGCCAGCAGCCGTTTGCCGGAACGGCCGACCACCAGCACGGGCCGGTCCTTGCCCTGGCTGTAGTCCTCCTCGTACGGCACCCAGGTCCACACGATCTCCCCGGGATCGGCCGCGCCGTCGGGCTTGGGCGCATAGGTGACAGTGGAGGTGCCGGTGAAATCGCCGGGGTAGGGTGCGCTCAATCCCGTGGCAATGCCGTTCGACGGCGCAGGCGCAGCCGGGCGGGCAGCGGGCCTTCCGCTGGGCCCGGCGCCGGGACGCGTGCCGGAACTGCGGTTCGGGGCTTGTCGTTGCGGCGTGGTTCTTGACGGTGCCGACTTGCCGGGTTTGAGAAGTGTGCGGGCGAGCGAGCCCAGGAGGCGGAAAATACGGTCGGATGTGGAAGACATGGTTTCCACAGTAGCGACAACGGGCGCACCCATGTCCAACGACGTGGGCATCTTTGGTCGGCTGGTTGGATCAGCCCGGCTCAAGTGGCGTCCTGGCGTGGCCCGCCGGTTCTGTACCCTGCCCCTATTCATGGGAGACTTGAAGGCAATGAGTGTCCGGCAGGCAACGCGCCGGCACAACCTCCTGCACGGTTCGGTGAATCCACCGCTGTCCCTGCGCCCATGCAACAGTAAGGAACCCTAGTGTCACCCATGGCCCGCACTGCCCCGGTGCCCGCCGCGACCGATCCGGCGATCATCAGGAACTTCTGCATCATCGCGCACATTGACCACGGTAAATCAACCCTGGCCGATCGGATGCTCCAGCTCACCGGAGTGGTTCAGCAGCGTGACATGAAGGCGCAATATCTTGACCGCATGGACATCGAGCGTGAACGCGGCATCACCATCAAGTCCCAGGCCGTGCGCATCCCGTGGGAAGTTGACGGCACCGCATACTGCCTGAACATGATCGACACCCCCGGCCACGTTGACTTCACCTACGAGGTTTCGCGTTCATTGGCTGCGTGCGAGGGGGCAATCCTTTTGGTGGACGCCGCCCAGGGCATTGAAGCCCAGACGCTGGCCAACCTGTACCTGGCCATGGAGAACAACCTCACCATCATCCCGGTGCTGAACAAGATCGACCTGCCTGCCGCGCAGCCGGAAAAATATGCGCTGGAGCTGGCCAACCTTATTGGCGGCAAGCCCGAAGATGTCCTGATGGTTTCAGGCAAGACCGGCGTCGGCGTTGAAGAGCTGCTGGACTTGATCGTCCGGGATTTGCCCGCCCCCGTGGGCGATCCCGATGCCCCGGCCCGCGCCATGATTTTCGACTCCGTCTACGACACCTACCGCGGCGTTGTCACCTACGTCCGTGTCATCGACGGCAGTCTCAGCCCGCGCGAGAAGATCCAGATGATGTCCACCCGGGCAACCCACGAACTGTTGGAAATTGGTGTCAGCTCCCCGGAGCCCAGGCCCTCCAAGGGCTTGGGCGTTGGCGAGGTGGGGTACTTGATCACGGGCGTGAAGGACGTGCGCCTGTCCAAGGTGGGCGACACCGTCACCACCTTCCACAAGCCGGCAACTGATTCGCTGCCCGGCTACCAGGATGCCAAGCCCATGGTGTTCTCCGGCTTGTACCCGATGGACGGCACCGACTACCCGGTGCTGCGTGACGCACTCGAGAAGCTCATGCTCAACGATGCGGCGCTCATCTACGAGCCTGAAACCTCGGCCGCCCTTGGTTTTGGCTTCCGTGTCGGCTTCCTCGGGTTGCTGCACCTGGAAATCACCCGTGAGCGCCTGGAGCGCGAACACAACCTTGACTTGATCTCCACCGCACCCAACGTGGAGTACGAGGTGACGCTGGAAGACAAAAAGGTCGTCCACGTAACCAACCCCAGCGAGTACCCCTCAGGCAAGATCGCCGAGGTGCACGAGCCCATGGTTGCGGCGACCATCCTGGCTCCGACGGAATTTGTCGGTGCCATCATGGAGCTGTGCCAGACCCGCCGCGGCATCCTTGGCGGCATGGACTACCTCTCAGAGGACCGGGTGGAAATCCGCTACCGCCTGCCGCTGGCCGAGATCGTCTTTGACTTCTTCGACATCCTGAAGTCCAAGACCCGCGGCTACGGTTCGCTGGACTGGAAGGCCGACGGCGACCAGGTCGCCGATCTGGTCAAGGTCGACATTTTGTTGCAGGGCGAGCAGGTTGACGCGTTCAGCGCCATCACCCACCGCGAAAAGGCCTACGCCTACGGTGTCATGATGACCGGCAAGCTGCGCGAGCTCATCCCGCGCCAGCAGTTCGAGGTGCCCATCCAGGCCGCCATCGGTGCACGCATCATTGCCCGCGAGAGCATTCGCGCCATCCGCAAGGACGTTTTGGCCAAGTGCTACGGCGGCGACATCTCCCGCAAGCGGAAACTCCTTGAGAAGCAGAAGGAAGGCAAGAAGCGCATGAAGATGGTCGGCCGCGTCGAGGTTCCCCAGGAAGCGTTCATTGCCGCGCTGACAACAGCGGAAGCGCCCAAGGACAAGTCAAAGAAGTGACACCAAGCGTTCTCCCTCTCGGCGACCCGGCCCCGGCCGACGGCATCCTGCCCGCGCAGGCTGCCGTCGGTGCGGCCGACCGCAAGTTCAGCCTGTACGCGCACATCCCGTTCTGTGCTGTGCGCTGCGGCTATTGCGACTTCAACACCTACACCGCCACCGAACTTGGCGGCGGCGCCTCCCAGGACGCCTACGCGGCCACCGCGGTGCGCGAGGTCGAGTTTGCCGCCGACGCCATGGTCGCCTCCGGCATGCCGCCGCGCAAGCTCAGCACCGTGTTCTTTGGTGGCGGTACCCCAACGCTCCTGGCGGCCAGCGACCTCACCAGCATCTTGGGTGCGGCCGTGCAGCAGTGGGGTCTTGAAGAAGGCGCCGAGGTCACCACCGAGGCCAACCCGGATTCCGTCACCAGGGAGTCCCTCCAGGAACTGTTCGACGGCGGATTCACCCGGGTGTCGTTCGGCATGCAGTCGGCGGTGCCCCACGTCCTGAAGGTTCTGGACCGCACACACAGGCCCGAACGGGTGCCGCAGGCCGTCGCCTGGGCCCGTGAGGTTGGGCTCAATGTGAGCGTTGACCTGATTTACGGAACGCCGGGGGAGTCCATCGCGGACTGGGAAACCTCCGTGCGGACCGCGCTGAGCTACGAGCCGGACCATATTTCGGCCTACTCGCTCATCGTCGAGGACGGCACCAAGCTCGCGGCCCAGATTCGCCGCGGCCAGGTGCCCAACATCGACGACGACGATCATGCCGTGAAGTACGAGCTCGCCGACGCCCTCTTCAAGGAAGCCGGGCTGTCCTGGTACGAGGTCAGCAACTGGTCCCGCACGCCCGAGGACGCCTGCCAGCACAACCTGGCATACTGGCGAGGGGATGACTGGTGGGGGATCGGGCCCGGTTCGCACTCCCATATGGGAGGTGTGCGCTGGTGGAACGTCAAACACCCCACGGCCTATGCAAACCGCCTGGACAAGGGCGAATCGCCCGCGGCCGGCCGGGAAACCCTCGACGCCGACACCCGCGAACTTGAACGCATCATGCTCATGTCGAGACTGTCCGGGGGGCTTGCCGTGAACACGCTCTCGCCCGCAGGCCGCACAGCCGTGGCAGGGCTCATTGCCCAGGAACTCGTGGACCCGGTCAAGGCCTTTGCCGGGACACTTGTCCTCACGCTCAAGGGCCGCCTTCTGGGCGATGCCGTGACAAGGGCCCTGCTGGACTGAACGGCGTCACTGGTCTGACCGGCGTCGGCCGGTGCTGCAGCTATTTGAGCAGGCGCAGATTCCAGGCGTAGCGGTATGGCTGGCCCTTGTTGACCTGCACGGCGGCGATGACCGAGAACACTGTCAGCACGGCCCACAGCAGCAGTGCCAGCAGTGAGAAGATCGTGGCCACTGAGGGGCTGAAGAACGAGGACACCAGGGCCAAAATGTTCAGGAGCACGGCGGCGATGGTCGGCGGCAGTGTGAAATTCAGGGCTTCCAGCGATTCCTGGGCAGTAAACCTGCCCCGGGGTCCGAGCAATTTATGGATCAGCAGGGACGGAACACAGCCAAGGATGCCTCCGCAATGGGCGATAAATGCCCACTGCCGGTCTTCTGACGGGGTGAGCGGCAGCTGGGGGACACCATTCTTTTGGTTTACCGGTTGACTCACAATGACGGGCCTTTCAACAAGCGAAACTGCGGGTCCGGATGAAAACCGGCCTCTGCACTAGGATACCGGTGCCGTGAGGAAATCAATGACCTCTTCGACACGTCCCAGCAGCGACGGTTCCAGATCCGAGTATGAACCAACCCTGGACAGCAGCCGCTGCCAGCCAAGCCCGACGTCCTCGGCCGTCGTGTGGGGCCAGCCGAAGGCCTTGAGGATGCCAAGCTTCCATTCCATGGTTCGCGGGATCACAGGCCAGGCAGGGATGCCCAGCGTGGCGGGTTTAATGGCCTGCCACACGTCAACGTAGGGGTGTCCGACCACCAGGACGTTGTTGCGCATGCCCGGGGCGTTCATGAGATTGCCCACAATGCGCGTTTCTTTCGAGCCGGGAACCAGATGGTCGACCAAAATGCCCAGCCGACGGTTTGGACCGGGGGAGAAGTCGGCCACGGCGGCGGCCAGGTCGTCAATGCCGCGCAAGGGTTCAACCACTATCCCTTCCACCCGCAGGTCGTCTCCCCAGACCTTCTCGACCAGTTCGGCGTCGTGCTTGCCTTCAACCCAAATGCGGCTGGCCTTGGCCACCTTCGCCCGGGTGTCGGCCACCTTGACGGAGCCGGAGGCGGTGCGCATCTTTGCCTTGGGGGCGTTGAGCACGGGTGCAATGAGTTCGACGGGCTCGCCTTCCAACAGGAAGCCAAAGCCCAGGGGGAAGGCGCGGATTTTCTCGCGCCTGTCGGCCAGCTCAACAATGTGCATGCCGCCGGACTTCTCCAAGCGGACAACCGCCCCCACCCAGCCGGACTGGACGTCTTCCACAACCAGCCCGGAACGGGCCTCAACCCGGCGCAGGGTGCGCGCGGGAGGTGCGCTGAGATCTTGGGGTCCCCATTGGTTGTAATGCACGTAAAAACCTGACTCTTGGCGTTCAAGGCAACGCTCATGGCGAACGCTGCGGGCTGAAAACCCATGCTAGCCGGTGCCTGTGCGCCCGCGGGTGCATTGCGGGCGTTTGCGGCCATGGGTGGGTCGGTGAAAAGGTATTAGACTTGGCACTTGGTTGGGTAGAGTGCCAATGCGGGCTTTGTCTGCCCGATTGCAGCAACAGCTGCAACAACTACAGGATCAATGCCACAGAACAGGAGGTGCCGGGCATGAGCGAACCACGCAAGTTGGAGGTTTTGCGGGCCATCGTTGAAGACTATGTGCATACGCGCGAGCCCGTCGGTTCCAAGGCATTGGTTGACAGGCACCACCTGGGCGTATCCAGCGCCACCATCCGCAACGACATGGCCGCCCTTGAAGAAGAGGGCTTGATCACAGCCCCGCACACCAGCTCGGGCCGCATCCCCACCGACAAGGGCTACCGGCTTTTCGTCGACCAGTTGTCCGCGGTGAAGCCGCTCTCGGCCGCCGAACGCCGCGCCATCTCGGTGCTGCTCGAGGGATCCACCGACCTCGACGACGTACTGGAACGCACGGTACGGGCACTGGCACAGCTGACCAACCAGGTCGCCGTGGTGCAATACCCCAGGTCGGCGGCGGCCACGGTGCGCCACATTGAGTTCGTGTCCCTGACCGGACACCAGGTGCTGGTCGTGTTGATTCTGGCCTCGGGCAAGGTGGAGCAAAACGTGATCGACGTCGGGGCCTCCCTCGACGACGCCGCCCTGGCCGGGCTCCGCCAGATTTTCCTGGCCGGGCTGCACGGCGTGGCCGTCGCGGGTCTGGCTGCCGCAGCCGCCCGGATTCCGGCGGGTGTGCCGCACACCGATCAAGGCCCGGCGGGACGTCTCGCCCAGGGCTTGGCGCTGTTGGCCCGCAGCGCCCGCGAGGACCGGATCGTCATGGCCGGCACGGCCAACCTCGCCCGGTCCAACAATGATTTTCCGCTCAGCATCGGCCCTGTCCTTGACGCGCTTGAGGAACAGGTGGTGCTGCTGCGGCTGCTTGAGGCCATGGCACAGGATTCCTTGGGGATGGCCGTGGTCATTGGCCGCGAAAACCCCCATGACTCCCTCGCCGAGGCATCCGTGGTGGCAAGCAGTTACGGCCCCGGCGAAACCGCCAAACTCGGCGTAGTCGGGCCAACCCGGATGGACTATCCGAACACCATGTCCAGCGTACGCGCAGTGGCGCAGTACCTGTCTAGAATTCTGGCCGGTTAAGCGGCCACCGTTTCCACGTAAAGAGAGCAACATTTTGAGTAATCACTACGATGCATTGGGCGTCGCCCGCGACGCGACAGCCGAGGAAATCAAGAAGTCGTACCGCAAGCTGGCGCGCAAGTTTCATCCGGACGTCAACGACGCCCCGGACGCCCAGGACCGCTTCAAGGCAGTGACCCATGCCTATGAGGTCCTCTCCGACCCGCAAAAGCGGCGCGTCTATGACACCACGGGCAACGAGAACGGCAACGACAACGGTGCCGGGAACTTTGGCGGCGGCGGCGACGGCTTCGCCTTCCAGGACATCTTCGAGACGTTCTTTGGCGGCGGGGGCGGTGGTGGCGGCGGGCGAGGCCCGGCGTCGCGCATGCGCCGTGGCCAGGATGCTCTCATCACTGTGCGCGTGGAACTGCGCGAGGCAGTCTTTGGCGTGAACAAAAAGCTTGAAATTGACACCGCCATCACGTGCCCGACCTGCGACGGCAGCTGCTGCCGGGCCGGCACCTCGCCCACCACCTGCGATGTTTGCCATGGAAGCGGCCAGATCCAGCGCCCCATGCGCTCCATCCTTGGCAATGTCATGACGCTGGCAACCTGCAACTCCTGCCAGGGCTTCGGCACCATGATCATTGACCCCTGCAACGAATGCATGGGCGAAGGCCGCGTCCGCGACCGCCGCGCCTTCACCATCAAGGTGCCGGCGGGCGTCAGCACCGGCACCCGGATCCAGCTCGGCGGGCAGGGGGAGGCCGGACCTGCCGGCGGGCCTGCCGGTGACCTGTACGTGGAGATGAAGGTCAACAACGACCCCGCGTTCATGCGCGAGGGCGATGACCTGCACGCCACCCTCAGCGTCCCCATGACGGCTGCGGCACTGGGCACCGAGCTCACGTTTGAGACGTTCGACGGCGAGCAGCCCATCAGCATCAAGCCGGGCGCACAGGCCGGGGAAGTCATCAACCTGCGCGGCCTGGGAGTCACCCACCTGCGCGGCTTCGGCCGCGGAGACTTGAAGGTCCACGTCCATGTTGAAACGCCCACGAAGCCCGACGCCGCCCAGGAAGACCTCCTGAAGCAGCTCGCGGCCCTGCGCGGCGAGACGTACAGCGAAGGCAAGCTCGTCACGAGCGGCGGCATGTTCGCCAAGCTGCGGGACAAGTTCGGCAGCCTCTAAGCGGCCATGAGCAACCCTGTCTTCTACGCCGCCCCGGAGCTGCTTGCCGGGCTCGTCCCCGGGGCGCACTTTTCCCTTGACGGGGCTGAGGGCCGCCACGCCACCACCGTCAAGCGGCTTGCGGCCGGGGAAACGGTTGACGTGTGCGACGGCGCAGGGCTGCGTTTGGTCTGCACCGTCACCACCGCCGGCAAGGGCACCTTGACAGTGCAGGTTGAGAGCGTCCTGCCCGAGCCTGCCCCGGCACTGGAGTTCACCCTTGTTCAGGCCCTCGCGAAGGGTGACCGGGACGAGCTGGCCATTGAAATGGCGACCGAACTGGGCATTGACGCTGTCGTGCCGTGGCAGGCGGAACGCTCCATTGTGCGCTGGAAGATGGACAAGGCAGTCAAAGGGCCCGAGAAGTGGCGCCAGGTCGTGGCCGCCGCCGCAAAGCAGGCCAGACGGGCCACGGTGCCCAAAGTTGGGTCTCTGGTGGGAACTGCGGCCGTGTGCGAACTCATTGCCAACGCCGGCCTCGCCTTGATTTTGCATGAAGACGCCGTCGACTCGGTGGCGGCGGTCGCCCGGGACTGGTACGAGGGCAGCGGCCCGCAACAGGCGGCGGCTTCGGCCGGTCGGCTGGGTGTGCTCATGATCGTTGGCCCCGAGGGCGGCATGAGCGCGGCCGAGGTCGATGCCTTTGTTGCTGCAGGTGCCCGGACCGCGCTCCTGGGCAGGCACGTGCTGCGCTCCTCGACCGCCGGCCCCGCCGCCGTCGTGCTGCTTAGCCAGGAATTGGGCCGCTGGTAGCCCCCACGCCCTCCCAAGCCTCGTTCCTCGGCTCGGGGCCCTCGGGCGCGTGGGACCATCCGCGCCTCCCTTAAGAACTGACCCGCAGAAGTGGTTGCTATATCAATCAAAATCGATTGATTTAGCAACCACTTCTGCAGTCAGTTTTGTTGGAGGAGAGGGAGTTGCGCCAAGCTATTTGGCGGCGTCGGCGATCGTGACCCGCTTCGTGTCCAGGCCAACTTTTTCGCCGGGGGCTGCCGGGTCGCTGATAAAGACGGACAATTCGTAGCTGCCCGGCGGCGGAACCAGGCTGAAGCTGAAGTCGCTCAGCTCATTCGGGCCTTGCCCGGTGGCCACCGTCCCGCTCAAATACTGATCCCCCACCGTGCCATCCTTGACGTGGGCAAGCGACCAGGAAAGGCTTCCCGAGGGCGACACGCCCTGCCCGGCGACCTTGAGAGGCAGGCTCCTGTACGTCGACCCGTCGGCCGGGTCAATAATCCACACGGGGGCCACAAATGCGGCATTGCGAGTCAAAGGTTTGTCCAGGGGCACATGACCGAAAGCCTTGTAGCCGGTGTGGCCATCGACCAGAACAGACACCTGTATTGATGTTCCCGTGTCGACAAGTCCCGCCATGGCAGCGGCCGCGGTCGCGGTGTAAACCAATTGGGACATGGAACGCTCGGCAATGCCCTCGTCAACTTTCTTGCCAAAGGCGTCAGCCGAAATATCTATCGTGATGATATTTTTGGCGGAGATGGACGCACCAAGCCGCGACGGGCTGTTCCAGAGCGAAAAATAGTCCGGATCATGGGGTTTGCCCGCCATCATGGTCCGCAGCGCGGCCACCATGGGATCGTCCGTGGTCTTGGCGGGGACGAATTCGCGGTACAGGAAAACGTCGTCATTGCTGTGGCCCAACCAATACACGGGCAGTGTTTGCGAGGCGGTGGCAGTCTCCAGCGGTGCGCTTGTCACGAGGCCGGAAGACATTGAGGCGTTCGTTGTGGGCATTGACACATCACCGTTGTCCGCGCCATTGGAGGTGCACCCAACAAGGGCAAGGGAGAGCGACAGCCCAATGATGGCGATCCTGTCCGCCATGCACATGCGCTCCAAGGCGCGGCGCTGCCGGCAGGCCGCACCAGCAGAGACGCCGTGGCGCCCTGAAGGTGCGGGGAAGAAGGCAAACATGGGGAAATGCTCTCGCTAGTCTTGTGTGTTCAAGGGCGGCCGGGTGCTTCCCGTGCCGCATTGTTCATGGATAGGTTCAAGCATCCCCACAAGACTTTGAACCTTCCTCAGCTTGGCACAACAGTGTCCACGTAAAGCAGGAAAAGGGGCTCTGCAAGAGAACTGAAACCGTATCGAAACACTTCTGCCGCGAGACGGTGAAAAGATGCGCCCATGGCGCAATTGGTTTATGAGCGCAGGCACCGGGCTGTGCATTAGAATCGAGAAGAAGCAGCAATGCGAAGAATTCCGGTGCCTGCACCGGTAAACACGAGGAGAGATTTCAGGCCGGACGGCCGAACTTATGGCAGAGACAACAGCGAACCGCCACGACGGACATCCCGATCAGGGGCCGGGGCGCCAATTCCCGCACTCCGTCGACGGCACGCGCACTGAAGTGGTGCGGTTCCTCTCCACGGAGCAAATGGTTGCTGCCCTGGGCGCCGAGGACGAGGGCTTGCGGATTGTTGAAGGTCTCTACCCCGAGGTGAGCTTCCTGGCCCGCGGCAACGTCCTGACCATCACCGGACCCTCCGCCGTCGTGCCCCGGATCATGCACCTGATGGAAGAAGCCCGTGGCATGGTCGCGCGCAACAGCCCCATGAGCGCTGATGTGTGGGAACAGTTGGTCGCCATGCTCAAGACTCGCCCGGACACGTCGGTGGTGGATATTCTCAGCTACGACATACTCTCCAGCAGGGGTCGGACCATTCGCCCCAAGACGGCGAATCAAAAGGAATATGTTGACTCCATCGACCGCAACACGGTGGTGTTTGGCATCGGTCCTGCAGGCACGGGAATAACGTACCTGGCCATGGCCAAAGCCGTCCAGGCCCTGCAGCACAAGGAAGTCAGCCGCATCATCCTGACCCGGCCCGCCGTCGAGGCAGGGGAGCGCCTCGGCTTCCTGCCCGGAACCCTCAACGACAAAATTGACCCATATCTGCGCCCCCTCTACGACGCACTCCACGACATGATGGATCCCGAAACCATTCCCCGGCTCATGGCTGCCGGCACCATTGAGGTGGCGCCCCTGGCCTACATGCGCGGCCGGACCCTCAACGACGCGTTCATCATTCTCGACGAGGCGCAAAACACAACCCCCGAACAAATGAAGATGTTCCTGACCCGGCTGGGATTTGGCTCCCAGATCGTTGTTACCGGAGACATCACGCAGGTTGACCTGCCCACCGGAACAAAGTCGGGGCTGCGCGTGGTGCGGGAAATTCTTGCGGGAGTGGACGACATCCACTTCTCCATCCTGGACGCCACCGACGTTGTCCGGCACCGTTTGGTAGGGGCCATCGTCAGCGCCTACAACAACTGGGATGACACCCATCCCAGTCCCGCAACACCCAAGGAAAGCACCTCGCGATGAGCATCGAAATCAACAATGAATCAGGCGTGGAGGTGCGCCAGGAAGAGCTTGTCAGGCTTATCAGGCACATCCTGACGGCCATGTTTGTCCACCCCCAGACGGAGGTATCGGTGATTCTGGCCGATGTGGACACCATGGAGAAGCTCCACCTCGAATGGATGGACGAGCCCGGGCCCACGGACGTCTTGTCCTTTCCCATGGATGAACTGCGTCCCGGCACCTCGGCAATGCCCACCCCGGCCGGCCTGCTGGGGGACATTGTGCTCTGCCCGGCAGTCGCCCAGGAACAGGCAGTTGCGGCAGGCCACTCCATGGAGGAGGAACTGCTGCTGCTGACGACCCACGGCATGTTGCACCTCATGGGCTATGACCATGGGGAACCCGAAGAAAAAGCAGAAATGTTTGGAATCCAGCGTGAACTGCTCTCCAGCTTCCTGGGCAAGGAAGCCCCCCGGGAGACAATGCAGTGACGCTTGTTGTTTTGCCGGTCCTGGGTGTCATATTCACGGCCATCGCCGCTTTCCTTGCGGCCATCGAATCAGCCTTGAACTTTTTCCCCCGACATGACGCGGAATCCGTTGCGGCCCACGGCCGCGGCGCATCCCTGGAAAAAGTCCTGTCCCAACCGCTCGCGCACATGAACGCGCTGCGATTCTGGCGTGTTTGGTGTGAGATGGCGGCGGCCGTGGCCGTTGCCATCTTCCTCGTCGGCCTGCTGGGCAACGAATGGATCGCCGGGCTCATCGCCACGGTCGTCATGGCAGTGCTTGGCTTCATGCTGGTGGGGGTGTCCCCCCGCAGGCTTGGCAGGATGCACGCCACCGCCCTGATCGGCGCGACCGCCTGGCTGGTCCACCTGCTGCGCCGCGTCCTCGGACCCATCCCGCAATGGCTCATCCAGCTGGGGTCCGTCATGACCAAGGAAGCGCCCGACGGCGACGACGACTTTGTCAGCGAAGAGGAATTCCGCGAGTTTGTTGACCGCGCCAGCGAATCGGAGATGATTGAGGACAACGAAGCTGAGCTCATCCACAGCGTCTTTGATCTGGGCGAGACCATGGTGCGTGCCGTCATGGTCCCGCGCATGGACATCGTCAGCATCGACCAGGGCGACCCCCTGGAAGAGGCCCTTGAAGTGTTCCTCAGCTCAGGGTATTCGCGCATCCCCGTCATCGGCGGGAGCACGGACCACATTCTGGGCATCCTGTACCTGAAGGACGTTGTGGCCACGCTGCACCGGCTTGCCGACGGCGAAGACGGCCCGCTCGTTGAACAGCTGGCCCGCAGCGTCAGATACGTCCCCGAATCCAAGCCTGTCGATGACCTGTTGAAGGAGCTCCAGCGTGAATCCACACACGTGGCCATTGTGGTGGATGAATATGGCGGCACCGCGGGGCTTGTGACACTGGAGGACTTAATTGAGGAAATCGTTGGTGAAATTGCCGACGAATACGACCTCGTCTCCCCGGAGGTGCAAAACCTGGGGGAGGGCAGGTACCGGATCAAGGCCCGCATGGGAGTTGGCGAATTTGGCGAACACTTCAACAAGGACATCGACGACGACGAAGTGGACACCGTGGGCGGGTACCTGGCAAAGCACCTGGGTAAAATCCCGTCGGTCGGCGACAGCGTCGAGGTGAACGGCCTTCTGCTGGTTGCCGACAGGATGGAAGCCTCCCGCAACAGGGTCAGCCACGTCATTGCCAGCGCCGTTGAACCAGCCGAGAATGACAGTACGGACAGCACCACCCCCACCGAACAGCAGCACAGGAGCGATCATGAGTAAGTCAAAAGCCAAGTCAGGCCTGATTGAAGCCAAGGGCGAGGGGTTCCGTGCCGGCTTTGCTGTTCTTGCCGGGCGGCCCAACGCCGGCAAGTCGACACTGACCAACGCGCTGGTGGGCCAGAAGGTCGCCATCACCTCGGCCAAGCCGCAGACAACCCGGCACACCATTCGCGGCATCGTCCACAAGGACACGTTCCAACTGGTTTTGGTCGACACCCCCGGGCTGCACAGGCCGCGCACCTTGTTGGGCAAGCGCCTCAATGACCTCGTGGCGGACACCTTGTCCGAGGTTGACGTCATCGGATTCTGCCTGCCGGCCAACGAGAAGATCGGCCCCGGCGACCGCTACATTGCAGCCCAACTGGGCAATGTGGGCAACAAGCCTGTCGTGGCCATCGTGACCAAAACTGACACCGTGGACCGCCAAGCGGTGACGGACCAGTTGATCGCTGTTGAAGCGCTGGGACGGGAGGTCATCGGCGAAAGGGGATTCGCCGCCGTCGTGCCGGTCTCTGCCGTGGAAGATTTTCAGGTTGAGACGCTGGCTGGCGTTTTTGCCGAGTACCTGCCCCTTTCGCCTGCCCTCTACCCGGACGGCGAGCTGACGGATGAGCCGGAGGCAGTCATGGTCGCCGAGCTGATCCGTGAGGCCGCCCTTGAGGGTGTGCGCGACGAATTGCCGCACTCCCTGGCCGTTGTCGTGGAGGAAATCCTGCCCCGCGAGGGCCGCAGCGAGGACAACCCGCTGCTTGATGTGCGCGTCAACCTCTACGTTGAACGACCCTCGCAGAAGGCAATCATCATCGGCAAGGGCGGTGCAAGGCTTCGCGACGTGGGCACAAATGCGCGCAAGGGCATCGAAGCGCTGCTCGGGACCAAGATTTATTTGGACCTGCATGTGAAGGTCGCCAAGGACTGGCAGCGCGATCCAAAACAGCTCGTCAAGCTCGGATTCTAGATGGCGGCGGCCCGTACGGGCCGCCGCTTTTGTGCGAAGCCTGCACGGGCAGGCGCGGCGTTGGGGAACTTCCCAGTCTCGGCCGCTAAACTCTTGAGAGTCATTATCCACACTGAAAGGTTCTTACATGGGGCGACGTCGTGCCGAAAAGGGGGCAGTATCTGCCGCCAGCACCCCTCGCGCCACCACCCCCATTGAAGAGGAACCCGTTGGGCGGCACTACAAACCCGTCCGCAAGGCACCCCTGTGGTTGAGAATTACCGCCTTGTCGCTCGCTGCGGTCCTGGTGTTGGGTGTGGGGACGGCCGGCCTGCTGTTCTACAAGTTGCAGACAAATGTCACCACCTCACCCTTGAACGCCGGGGTGGGGAACAAATCCTCACAACTGCCGCAGCTTGAAGACACCGGTTCCCTGCAGATTTTGATCCTGGGCACCGACAGCCGTGCCGGGGCGAACAGTGAGTATGGCAGCGAGGAGGACTCCGCCGGTCCCGGCAAGTCCGACGTCATGCTTTTGATGGACATTTCGGCCGACAACAGCCACGTGTCAGTGACAAGTTTTCCCCGGGACCTGATGGCGCCCATCCCCGACTGCCAGCCGTCTGGTGGCGGCGAGGTCATCCCCGGCGCCGCCCTTGGGCAGCTCAATGCGGCGTTGGCCGCCGGCCCGGGCTGCACGGTGTCGGCCATCAACGACATGACCGGTCTGACCATCGACCACTTTATGCTGGCCGACTTCACGGCAGTCAAGGAACTTTCCAACGCGCTTGGCGGCGTGGAGGTGTGTGTTGACCACGCCATGTATGACTACGAGGGCTCCTGGCTGAAGCTGCCCGCCGGCAAGAGCCTGGTCCAGGGCGAGCAGGCCCTCGCCTTCCTGCGCACCCGGCACGCTTTTGGCGATGCCAGCGACCTCGAGCGGATCAAGGCCCAGCAGTATTTCCTGGCGTCCATGGTCCGGAAGGTCAAGAGCGAGGGGACGCTGACGAACCTGCCCAAGCTTTACAGCCTGGCCGACGTGGTCACCAAAAACCTCACCATTGATGAGGACCTCGCCAGCATTCCTGCCATGGTGGGAATCGCCAACAGGCTGGCGAAGATCGATCTGGCCAACGTGGCATTCGTGACAGTGCCCACCGCATCCTTTGCCGGTGATGCCAACCGGGTCCAGCTGCAGGAGCCCCAGGCCGGCCAGTTTTTTGCCGCTTTGCGTGAAGGCAAGTCGCTGACCGTGCCCACGGTTCCAGCCGCAACGCCGGAGGCCCCTGCTGCCTCGGAAGCACCGGCCACCACAGAGCCGGCTGTTCCCGCCTACGACAAGGCAATACAGCCGATAGGCGTCGCCAACGCTTCTGCCGTCGTGGGGCGCTCGATTGAGCTGATGCAGTCCCTGGTTAATGGAGGCTTCAGCAGTTCCTATGAGTTGGGGGATGTCCCCGCCCAAGGCGAGTCCAAGGTCCTCTATGGAGCCGACATGGCAGATGTGGCGGCTGATGTTGCTGACCTGTTCAAACTGCCGGCCACTGCTGTGCAGGAGGATCCCACCGTCACGGGTGTGAGCCTTGTGATCGGAACCGATTGGGTGTCAGGGACCGAGTTTGGGACTTCCGTCGTACCGCCGGACATCGTGGCCAGCACCGCCGATCAGGGTGGCAGCTGCCTGACGGTCAACCCCTTGTATTATGCGGAGAACTTCCCCGAGTAGTTCCCGCGCCAGCATGGACGCAGGCGTCAACCAACTGAGGCGCAGCCGCCGGGTTTCCCAGGGGTCTGCGCCTCAGTTGGCTTAAGGTGCTGCTACCAGATGCTCACGCGTTCGGCGGGCTCGCGCCACATCTTGTCTGCGGGCGTCGTGGCAAATGCCTCGTGAAAGGCGTCGAGGTTGCTGGCGACGGCGTTGCAGCGCAACTCACCCGGTGAGTGCGGGTCAATGGTCAGGCGGCGGAGAGCTTCGGCGGGACGAATCTTGGCCCGCCAGCATTCAGCCCACGAGAAGAAGAACCGTTGGGCCCCGCTGAGTCCGTCAATGACAGGGGACCCGGTGCCGTCGAGGCTGAGCTGGTAAGCCTTGAAGCCGATGGCCAGGCCGCCAAGGTCGCCAATATTCTCGCCCAGCGTCAGTTCGCCGTTGACAAATTCATCGGGGACCGCCGTGGGTGAAAGGACGTTGTACTGGTCCACGAGCCTGGCTGTCAGTTTCTCAAAGGCAGCCCTGTCAGCGTCGCTCCACCAGTTCCGCAAGGCACCGGTACCGTCGAACTGGGAGCCCTGGTCATCAAAACCGTGGCCAATTTCGTGCCCGATTACGGCGCCGATCCCGCCGTAGTTGGCGGCGTCGTCGGCCTCGGCATCAAAGAATGGCGGCTGCAGGATGGCAGCCGGGAAAACAACCTCGTTCATGGTCGGGTTGTAGTAGGCGTTGACTGTCTGCGGGGTCATCAACCACTCGTCGCGGTCAATGGGCGCGCCGATCTTGGCCAGTTGGCGGGCCAGCTCAAAGGCGTTGCTGCGCTCAATGTTGCCCAGCAGGTCCCCGGCAACAATGTCCAGGCCCGAGTAGTCACGCCACTTGGCCGGGTAGCCGATCTTGGGAGTGAACGCGGCCAGCTTTTCGAGGGCCTTCCCCTTGGTCTCTCCGCTCATCCAGCCAAGCTCGACAATGCTTGTCCGGTACGCCTCAATCAGGTTCGCGACAAGCTTTTCCATCCGCGCCTTGTGCGACTCCGGGAAGTGCTCAGCCACGTACAGCTGCCCGACCGCCTCACCCAGCACACCTTCCACCAGACCCACGCCGCGTTTCCAGCGGTCCCGGATGGCGGGTGTGCCGCTCAGTGTTGTGCCGTAGAACGCAAAATTGGTGTCGACAAAGTCCTTGGACAGGTAGCCGGCCAGACTTGAAATGGTGCGCATGGCCAACCAGGCCTGCCAGTCTGCACGGCGCTCCTCCGTCAGCAGTGCCTGCTGGCCGATGAAGAAATCGGGGGTGGCCACAACGAACTCGGCCCCCTGCGAGGCACTGACGCCCAGCGCGTCCAGCCACGTTTCCAGCGCAGGCAGCAAGGCAAGGGTCTCGCTGCGGCTCTTGAGGTTGTAGGTCTTTTGCGGATCCCGCAGGGACACCTTGTCCAGATGGCTGGAGGCGATCTCGGTCTCCAGGGCCATGATGCGCGGCGCCTTGCCGGCAGCGTCCGCCACGCCGGCAAGTTCCAGCATGGCCTGCACATGGGCCAGGTAGGCCGTGCGGATGGACTCGAACTTTTCCTCGCGGTAATAGGACTCGTCCGGCAGCCCAAGGCCGGCCTGGAAAAGGTGCAGCAGCGCGCGGTCCGGGTTTCCGGCGTCGTTGTTCACATACGCGCCAAACAAGGTGCTGCCACCTGTCCGGTCGAGCTTCCCCATGAGGTGCACGACGGCGGCAATGGAGTCCGCGGACTCGATCTCCTCGAGATGGGCTGCCAGGGGAGTGGCGCCGGCCGACTCGATGGCGGCCTCATCCATGAAGTCGGCATAGAGGGCGCCGATTTTGGCCGAGAGTATGGGGTTGGCGGCGTCGGGATTTGCCGCTTCGGTGCCGGCATGTTCGATGATGGCCTTCACGGCGGCTTCGGATTCATCGCGCAAGGTGATGAACGAGCCGGTGAGGGCCCTGTCCTCGGGAATCACCTCCGATGCCAGCCAAGCGCCATTGACATGCTCAAACAAATCATCCTGAGGCCTTGTGCCCGGGTCGATGTGGTTGAAATTGATACCGGAATGGGTCAAGTGAATCGGTTCCCCTTCATTGCTCAACTGCGTCCAGCCACCATTGCGTACCGCGTGGGTGACTTCTTTCACTATCATCCTACGTGCCGTGTTAGGGTAAAAATGTGCGCACTGGAATGCTTCTTCTTAGCTGCCGCGGCGAGGCTTGGAACCCGTTGAATTGATCAACGTGGAATCTGGCCACCCTCGCTGCGGTGTTTGTGTTGCCCGGCCGGCCTCCCATTCGTTGAACAAAATTTAAGGTCACCTCCAATGCGAAATGCGCAAAAAACCTCTGGAATGCCCGTACATCGCTACGTCCCCTTCCAGGATCAAATCTCAGTGAACCTGCCTGACCGCACCTGGCCCGACAAGGTCATCACGAAGGCGCCGCGCTGGTGTGCCGTTGACCTGCGTGACGGCAATCAGGCGTTGATCGACCCGATGAGCCCGGGCCGCAAGATGAAAATGTTCCAGCTGTTGGTCAAAATGGGCTTCAAGGAAATTGAGGTCGGGTTCCCGTCGGCTTCACAGACGGACTTTGACTTTGTCCGCCAGCTGATCGAAGGCGGCCACATCCCGGACGATGTGACCATCCAGGTGCTGACCCAGGCCCGCGAGCACTTGATTGAGCGCACCTATGAATCCCTGCTCGGGGCCAAGCAGGCGATCGTGCACTTGTACAACTCCACCTCGGTGCTGCAGCGTCGTGTGGTGTTCAACCAGGACGAAGACGGCATCCTGGACATTGCCCTGCAGGGTGCGCGGCTGTGCAAGAAGTATGAGGAGACCCTCGGCGACACCCGCATCACCTATGAGTACTCCCCGGAGTCCTTCACCGGCACCGAACCTGAATACGCGCTGCGCGTGTGCAACGCCGTTGCCGATATTTTTGAGGCTTCGGCCGACAACCAGGTCATCATGAATCTGCCGGCCACGGTGGAGATGGCAACACCGAACGTTTACGCCGACTCCATTGAATGGATGAGCCGCAATCTGCACCCGCGGGAGGGCATCATTTTGTCCCTGCATCCGCACAATGACCGCGGAACCGGTGTTGCCGCCGCAGAACTGGGCTACCTGGCCGGTGCGGACCGGATTGAGGGCTGCTTGTTTGGCAACGGCGAACGCACCGGCAACGTCGACCTGGTGACACTGGGACTGAACATGTTCACTCAGGGGGTCGACCCCATGCTCGACTTCTCCGACATCGACGAGATCCGCCGCACCGTTGAGTACTGCAACCAGCTGCCCGTCCCGGAACGCTCCCCTTACGGCGGAGACCTGGTGTTCACAGCCTTCTCCGGCTCCCACCAGGACGCCATCAAGAAGGGCTTTGACGCCATGGCGGCCGACGCCGGAACAGCTGGTGTGGATGTGGACCAGCACACCTGGGCCGTGCCGTACCTGCCCGTCGACCCGAAAGACCTGGGCCGCAGCTACGAGGCTGTCATCCGGGTCAACTCGCAGTCAGGCAAGGGCGGGGTGGCCTACCTGCTCAAGAACGAGCACAGCCTGGACCTGCCCCGCCGCGCGCAGATTGAATTCTCCGGCGTCATCCAGCAGCGCACCGACACGGTGGGTGGCGAGGTCAGCGCAGCCGAGCTGTGGACCATCTTCAAGGATGAGTACCTGCCCGGCGAAAGTGCCGATGGGCAGTGGGGCCGCTACCGCATCGGCCCGTTCACCACCTCCACCGACGACGACGGCGAGATGTCACTCACAGCGAAGCTGATGATCGACGGCGTTGTCCACAGCCGGACGGGCACCGGCAACGGCCCCATCGCCGCCCTGCTGGCCATCCTGGCTGAAGACGGCATGGACGTGCGTGTGCTTGATTACTCTGAACACGCCCTGTCCGAAGGCGGCGACGCCCGGGCCGCAGCGTTTGTTGAGTGTGCCGTTGGTGAGCGCGTGCTGTGGGGCGTGGGCATCGACGCCAACACCTCCACGTCTTCGCTGAAGGCCGTCATCTCGGCAGTGAACCGGGCGATCCGGGACGCCCAGGCAGCCTAGACGTTCTGCCGCACCTTAACACCGCAGTGCCTTAATGCCTCGGTGCCGGCCCTTCACGGGCTGGCACCGAGGCATTTTGACGTGCCCGGCCGGTAGCGCCTGCGCTCCAAGGAGCTCCTTTGTGTCCGGTGCGTCAACTGCCACCATCGCCGGCAAAGATGGGAGAATGGAACCATGTCCAACCATGCCGCCCGCACCTACCGGGATGACGCCGTCGTGTTGCGCACCCACAAGCTGGGTGAGGCCGACAGGATCATCACCCTGCTCACTCACAGGCATGGCCAGCTGCGCGCCGTGGCCAAGGGGGTCCGGCGCACCAACAGCAAGTTTGGTGCACGACTGGAACCCTTCATGGTGGCCGACCTGCAGCTGGTCAAGGGCCGCTCCCTCGACATCGTGACCCAGGCAGTCGCGAGAGCCAGCTACGGCGACGCCATCTCAGCGAATTACGACCGCTATGTTGTCGCGGCAGCCATGACGGAAACAGCCGAGCGTCTCACCGACGTTGATGGCGAAACCTCAACGTCCCACTACCTCCTGCTGGTCGGCGCCCTGGCGTCACTGAGCAGGGGAGCGCACGCCCCTGAGCTGATCCTCGACTCCTATTTGTTGCGGGCAGTGTCCATTGGCGGGTGGGCTCCAAGCTTTTCCGATTGTGCCCGCTGCGGGGAACCCGGCCCGCACGGAGCCTTCAATGCGGCGCTGGGCGGGGCCGTGTGCCACGACTGCCGCCCACCGGGTTCGCCGGCACCGGCTCCGGAAACCATGACGCTGCTGGCGCATCTCCTGAGCGGCAATTGGGCTGGTGCGGATGCCTCCGCGGCCCTGCACCGCCGGGAGGCTGCGGGGCTGGTGGCCGGGTATGTCCAATGGCATTTGGAGCGCACCGTGCGCTCCCTGAAACTTGTGGAGCGTGTATAAGAATATGGTGTTGCAGCGCAGTGGCCTGAAGGGCAGCAGCAGGAACAAGTCCAAGCCACCGGTCGTGGCACCCTGGCCGCATTCCTCCGGGGCAGGGGTTCCGGCCATACCGCGGGAACTCATTCCCAAGCACGTTGCCATCGTCATGGACGGCAACGGCAGGTGGGCAAACCAGCGCGGATTGCCCAGGATGGAGGGGCACAAGGCCGGCGAGCCCGCGTTGCTTGATGTCATGGCGGGAGCCATCGAGATGGGCATCAAATATGTGAGTGTCTATGCCTTCTCCACCGAAAACTGGAAGCGTTCCCCGGAGGAGGTTCGCTTCCTGATGGGTTTTAACAAAGATGTATTAAGACGTCAGCGCGACCAGCTGGACGCGTGGGGCGTGCGAATCCGCTGGGCGGGACGCAAACCAAAACTGTGGGGCTCGGTCATCAAGGAGCTCGAGGAGGCGCAGGAGCACACCAAGGACAACGACGTGATCACGTTGACCATGTGTGTTAACTACGGCGGGAGGGCTGAAATTGCCGATGCCGTGTCGGCCCTGGCCGCCGATGTGGCGGCCGGCCGGCTGAACCCGAAGTCGGTAAATGAGAAGACTGTCCAGAGGTACATGTATCTTCCGGACCTGCCCGACGTTGATTTGTTCCTGCGCTCCGGCGGGGAGGAACGGCTGTCAAACTTCCTGCTCTGGCAATCGGCTTACGCCGAATTTGTTTTCATGGACACGCTGTGGCCCGAGGTTGACCGTCTGACGCTGTGGGCGGCAGTGGACGAATACGCGCGCCGGGACCGCCGCTACGGCGGAGCGGTGGACGCCGCAGCCGCCACCGCGCAGGCCTAGGCCACGGGGGTGGATTCCTTGGGCTGGGCGTTCGTTTGAGGGAACTGCTGGACATTTTGCGTTCGACGGCGCCAAGGATGATGCGTTGCCGGCAGGGTGGCTGAAGTTGGCAATGTCCAGTCCAGAATCCCGACGATCATCACTCCATTCGCGGCAAGGAATTCACGGATTCATGCGCGGCTGCGGCCACCCCGCTTACCGCGAGTTTGGAAGGTGGGATGCAACGAGCCGGACGTCGAGTGCGGAGCGTCCCACCATTACTTGCATGGGACCTTGACAGGCCCGCCATTCCGCATCCCAGACCATGAATGCGTGCGGGTCCAACTCAACGTGAATCCGGGTTGGCACTCCCGGCTCAAGAGCGGCAGTGGTGAACCCGGCCAGCTTGCGGGTTCGCCCTCCGTCGGAGGGCTCCACATACACCTGGACCACCTCCGTTGAGCATCGTGAGCCCTTGTTCTCCACCGTGAGAGTGCAGGCACTCCCGGAGCCGTCCAGCAGCAGACCCGAATAACGCCAATTTGACCAGCCCAGGCCATGACCAATGGGGTATGCGGGGGTACGTCCGGCCGCCTGCCAGCCGCGATATCCGACGTTCACTCCCTCCGCATAGTCAACGATGGAGTTGACCGGGATCGCGCCAGGGACGGGCACGTGCGCGGCCTCGTCCGGCAGCGTCCAAGGTAGCCGGCCGGCTGGTTCGGAGTGCCCCGTCAGAACATCCGCGACGGCGTGGCCGAACTCCTGGCCGCCGAGCCAACCCCACAGGATGGTCTCCACGTCGTCCCGCCAGGGCAGCAACACAGGGGCGCCAGCATTGACGACAACAAAGGTGTGTGGGTTGACCGCAGCAACCGCCCGTACCAGAGCGTCCTGGTGCCCGGGCAGCCGAAGCGACTTGCGGTCCCAGCCTTCGCTCTCCACCTCCGGGTTGGTCCCCACGACAACAACGGCGGCATCGGCGGCGGCGGCGAGGGCGCAGGCTGCTGCGATTTCGTCCTCGGCCGACGGGCCAGGTGCCAGGTGACGCAGTTGGGCGCTGACGAGCCGGCCGTAGCCGTCGGCGTCGATGACGTCCAGCACCACGTCCAGCTCGACAGTGCGCGGGTTTTCCACGTCCCAGCTGAAGGACTGACCAGGCGGCAGGTTGACGGTTGAATCCAGCACGACGTTGACACCTGGGTCGTGCACGTTTTCGGCGGCCGGCATGCCGTCGATCAGGACTCGGTACCGTCCGACGGCGCCGATCTCCAGAGTGTGGCGGCCCGGCTGGGACAGGGCGAGTGTGCCGCGAAGGCGCACCGAGGTGCATTCCGGGCCAAAGTCCTGCATCCAGCGCCAGTCCGAGCGGGCACACGACTCGGAAGTCAACACAGAGCCCTCGCCGTCGAGGCACTCGAGAAGGAGTCCGGCGCTGCCGTCTGGCGCCGAGACCAGTGCGGCATCCAGAAGCGGGGGGTGTTCGAAGCTGGTACCCCCGCTGGCATGGCTGACCGAGATTCCAGCCGCCGTGAGCGCCTGTTGCAGGCCGTCCAGCACGGAAACCGTGTGGTCGGTGGCGACATGTGCGCTGCCGCCGCCTTGCGTGTAGGAGTCGGCCGCGTTGGGACCGAGCACCGCCACCGACGAAGTTGTGGCCAGGTCCAGGTGCGGCCGACCTCCATGCTTGAGCACCACCATGGCCCGCGATGCCAGGGCGCGGGACGTCGCGGGCCCGTCAGGACGCTGCACCGACACTGTTACGCCCTGCTTGCCGAGCTTGCCGACGCGCCGGGCCAGCCGGAGCAGGCGCAGGACCTTGTCGTCAATGACGTCCTCGGCCACTGACCCTGTCCGGACGGCTTCGACCAAGGCCGGACCCCACGGCCCGTCAGGGCCGGGCATGACCAGATCCAACCCGCCCTGGGCGGTGGCGACGGTGCTGCTGGCCGCGGCCCAATCACTGATGACGACGCCGTCAAAGCCCAGTTCTGCCTTGAGAACGCCGCAAACGAGATGTGAGTGCTCCGTCATGGGCGCGGACTGCCCGCCGTCGTCCACGCCGTTGTAGGCGGCCATCACAGACCAGGCCCCGGTTTCGACGGCGGCCTCAAACGGGGGTAGATACACTTCGCGCAGCGCCTCCTCGCCCACCCGGCTGACGTAGCTGGTCCGCTCGGTCTCCGAATCGTTGGCAATGAAGTGCTTGACGCAGGCACCGACACCATTTTCCTGCAGCCCTCGGATGAAGCCGGCACCCATGCGGGCAGTCAGCCATGGATCCTCCGAATAGTTCTCAAAGTGGCGCCCGCCCACCGGGGTGCGCTGAATGTTCACGACGGGTGCCAGTACTACGTCGATGCCGAAAGACGTGGCTTCAGCAGCGAAAAATGCGCCTGCCTCGCGCGCGGCTCCCTCGTCCCAGGTGGCGGCAAGGGCACTGGGCGGGGGCATGGATGTGGAGGTGCCGCCGGAAACGACGTCACGGACGCCCGCTGGCCCGTCTGACATGACGACAGAGTCCAGGCCGATTTTCGGGATGGCCAGCGTGCTCCAAGACGAAGCTCCGGTCAGAAGAGCGGCCTTCTCCTCCAGCGATAGTTGCCTGAGCAAGGTGCGCAACTCGGTACCGTCCTCGACGTCCGGGAAGGGGCTTGCCCCGGCGGTCATTGTGGTTTCAATATGGGGATGGTTCATGGGGATGTTCCTCAAGCTGTTGGGAAAAGTGGTGGTGCGTGCGGGACTAGACTGGGGCCATGATTGTCGTGCCAGAGTCGATGTCCGCTGAAGAACGGAAGCAGGGCGACGGCCAACCGGAGGGCTTGCAGAAACGCAAGACGCGGCTGCGCCGCAACGCCATTTTTGAAATAGCAGCTGAAGCTTTTGCGGCCCAGGGGTACTACAACACCTCGTTGATGGACATTGCGAGCCAGGCCGGGATCACCCCGGCAGGGTTGCTGCACCATTTCAAGACGAAGGATGTATTGCTGACGGAGTTGTTGGAACGCAGGGATGCCGAGCATATTGCCGAGGTCCGCAGTCGAGGCGAATTGCGCGGACTGGCGTTCTTGGGCCACTTGGTGGACACCGCCCGCCTGAACGAGCAGCATCGAAGCACCACGAGATTGTATGCAGTGCTCTCGGCTGAGAGCCTCACGGACGGCCACCCCGCCCAGCCCTGGTTCCGTGCGCGCTATGAAGGCCTGCGAGCGATGATCGAGACCGCTGTGGCTGAAGCCGTGGCCGACGGGCAGTTGCCCGCTGGCATGGATGCGGCCCGGACGGCCGTGGCCGCCACTGCGGTTATGGACGGGCTGCAAGTGCAGTGGTTGCTGGCCCCGGACGTGATTGACATGGGAGATACGACTCGGGCTGTCATCGAATCCCTGCTGGGCGTCCGGCTCGAGACGGCCCCGGGTCCCGAGTCGATGGAAGCCGGGCGCTAACCCTTGACGGCGCCTGTCAACATGCCCTTCGTGAAATACTTCTGGGCGAAAGGGTAGACCAGCAGGATCGGGATGGTCGAGATGACGATCACAGCCTTCTGGATGGTTTCTCCCGGGGGTGCGGGCACACCCGGAGGTTGGACGCTGGAAAGCGTGGAACCTTGGACTACATACTGGTTGAGCACCAGTTGGATGGGCCACTTGGCGGCGTCGTTGAGGTAGATCATGGCGTTGAAGAAGGAGTTCCAATATCCCACCGCGTAGAAGAGTGCGATGACAGCCAGCACAGCCTTGGACAGCGGCAGCACGATCCTGATGAAGATTTGAAACTCGCTGGCCCCATCCAGTTTTGCCGCCTCGATCAGCTCACTTGGCAGACCCATGAAGAAATTACGCACAACAATCATGTTGAACGCCGAGATCAGGCCGGGCAGGATCAGAGACCAATAGGAGTCCAGCAGCCCCAGCTGGCGCACCAGCAGGTAGTTGGGGATGATGCCCGCGCCGAAGAGCATGGTGCACAGCACCATGACCAGGATCGGCTTGGCGAAGGGCACGTCCTTGGTGCGGGTGAGCCCGTACGCCAGGGTTGTGGTGAACGCCATGGACAGGACGGTCCCAACAAGTGTCACTCCAGCGGAGACCAGCAGGGCTCTCGTGACGACGCCGCCGGTCAGGATGGAAACGTACGCCTGGATCGAGAACGACGACGGCCAAAATGTGCCCGATGTGGCCGCCTCCGGGGAAGCGAAACTCATCAGGATCACATAGAAGAACGGGTACAGCATGACAACGACGATTGCGGCAATGGCCACTGCCTTGCCGGCCTGGACCAGCGGCCCCGGCCTTTCCATCCAGACCGGACGCGCGTCGGCCCGGCTCGCTTTCAGAATACTCATTAGAAGATTCCTCCTGTTCCAAGTTTCTTGGCAAACTTGTTGGCGGCGATGACCATCACCGTTCCGATGACGCCCTTGAACAACCCAGCAGCAGAGGCAATGCCCCAGTTGCCGCCGGCTATGCCGCGGAAGTAGACAAAGGTGTCGATGACCTCGGCAGCATCGGTCCCGATCGCTGGCTGTTGGAGCAGGATCTGTTCGAAACCGACCGTGAGCACGTTGCCCATGGTCAGGATCAGCAGCAGCGCAATGATGGGCACGAGCCCCGGCAGTGTGATGTGCCAAGTGCGCCGGAACGATCCGGCGCCATCGGTGGCCGCCGACTCGTACAATTCGGTCGGAATGGCAAGTATGGCGGCAAAGAAGATGATGGTGCCCCAGCCGACGTCCTTCCAAATCACCTGGGAAGTGACCAGTGCGGAGAAGGTGTCCGGGTTGGACATGATGTTGACGCCTTCGATTCCGATCCGATCAAACAACGAGGCGACGGGTCCGGCCCCGCCAAGCACCTGCTGCCAGATGGAGATGACAATGACCCATGAGATGAAGTGCGGCAGGTAAACCACGGACTGCAGGAACTTCTTCAAGCGCTCGGAGACCAAGCTGTTGAGCAGCAAGGCCAGCAGGATGGGTGCCGGAAAGGCGAAGGCAATCTGCAGGAACGAGATGATCAGGGTGTTCTTGACTGCGTTGAGCACCTGTGGGTCGGCAAAGATGTCGATGAAGTTCTGGAAACCAACCCATTCGGAGCCGGTGATGCCGCGGTAGGGGGAGAAGTCCTGGAACGCAACGACGTTGCCGAACATGGGCACGTAGGCGAACACGATGAAGAACAGAAACCCTGGGACGATGAAGACATACATGGCCCATTCCCGGCGCATGCGTTTGCGCAGGGAGAGACGGCTGGGCGTGACAGGCTTCGTCCGGCCGCGCGGCCCGGGACGGGCCGGGGCTTCCACCTCCGGGGGAGCTTCGGTGGTGGAAGCACTCATTTGGTGCCCTTGTCCAGCTGCTGCTGGAATTCGCTGCGAATTGCGTCACCGCCGGACTTGCGCCAGTCCTCGCGGTACTTGGCCAGATCGGACAGTGGCATCCGGCCCGATATGATCCCATTTTGATAGTTCAGGCTCAGCTGCCCAAGCTTGGTCCCGGCTGAGATATTGGTGTCGGAGAACAGGCCAACGGTAGGGTCAGCGACGGTGGCGGCTGTCAATTTCTCTGCCTGTGTCTGGTAGTTGGCGGTGTACTTCTTTGCCTCGGTCGGTATGCGGGTGGTGGGGGAGTTGAACACACCCAGGTACTGGATGCCGGCGCGGTCGACGTCGGCCTGGTCGTCTCCTGTGGGCACGAGGGAATGGTCGTCGGCGAACGTGAAGTTCACGCCCTCAATCCCGGAGTTGATGAACAGCGATTCCTTCGAGCCGAAAGGTGAACGCCAGTAGTTGGCCACGCCGAGCAGCGTCTTCAGCCGCGCTTCGTCCTTGGCCGCCTCGGCCGAGATGCCGACCATGCCCCAGTAGCCGGCATCGCGCGGGACCGTGATGTCGCCGCCGTCGAATCCAGGCGGGACGAGGAAGGCCGGTGCCGCACCTGGGGTGCCGGCTGCCAGCTTGGTCAGGATCTTGGCCCCGAAGAAGCCGTTGGTCGAGTCGATGTGAAGTCCAAGTGTGCCCTCGGTGAACATGCCCGAGTTCTTTTCCTTTTGGGTTCCCAACGCCAATGCGTCGGGGTGGAAGACGTTGCTCTGCCACAGGTCGTTCAGGTAAGTCAGAGACTGTTCGAAGCCGTCCGTCTCGATGACGTTAATGAGCTTGCCGTCCTTCAGCTGCCATCCTGTGCCGGCGCGGAACATCCACTGTGTCATGCCGATGATGTCGGCGGTGAGCCCGCCGATGGGCCAGAACTTCTTCCCGGATACGGTGCCAAGCTGGGCCATGTCCGTCAACATGGCCTTGAACTCATCGGCGCTGGCGGGCATGTCTGGATGCCCGGAGGCCGCCATGGCGTCCTGACGGATGACGGGGAAGTTGCTCAAGTACGAGTTCTCGTTGGGGATGCCGAAGATGTGGCCGTTCTTCTGCGAGGCCTTCCACGCATTGGGGTCGATGTTGGCCAGGTTGGGCCACTCCAGGATCTTGTCCCCTGCCAACACATCGGACAGGTCGGCGAAAACGCCGTCACCAATCGCTTGAGCGCCCACGGCAGTGGTGTCCTGGATAAATACCAGGTCCGGGATGTTGCCCGAGGCGATCGTGGTGGCCATCTTGTCGTTGTAGTTGTCCGAGGAGACGAGGGTGGGCTTGAAATTGATGGCCAGGTTCTTGTTCAGCTGCTGCCAGTATTTATTCTTGTCCAATGACTGTGGAGGGGCGCCCCACAGGATCTGGAAGGAGGTGACGTCACTGCCGCCTCCGGGTGCCGTGGGGACCGAACTGAAATAGGAGGCAGGGAAACCAGTGAAGGTGGGAGGCATTCCCGGCACCTTGCTGACGATGGCTCCGGGAACCGTTGTGGCGGGCACGTAGGACGGGGCCTGGAACGCGGTGGCTTTCTTGACGGAGTCATTGGCGCCACCGCCGCTGCCGCACGCGGCGAGCAGGCCGGTCGCGGAAACACCGAGCGCCATGCCGAACAGTCCGCGTCGCGACATGGATGTCCACGGGCTCGGTGTGGTGGTGCGTGCGGCGGGCAGTGCCGCCGAGTCGTTCTGCTGGTTCATGAAGATTCCTCACTTCTTTGTCAGGGAAGGGTGCCGCTTGTGTGGCGACGAAATCTCACTGTAATGTGGATCACTAAAAAAGCCTAATGACCATTTAGTAAGTGACTGTGTAACAGCTAGGCTGTCCGTCCGAAAATGTACTTACACGGAGCTGGGGCTGATGCCATTGACCACGTCCTTTATGACCTTGGCCAAGATGCGCGGCATATCCACGGCGGTCGGATCCAGCAGCCACTGCACCTGCAGCCCGTCCATGAGGGCGATGAGGGCCGACGCCGCATCACGGGCGGCTTCCCGGTCCGTTCCCGGGCCGGCAACCTCCAGTAGGGCCCCCTCAAGCTTCGCCCTGAGAGCGGCCAGTCGTTGCCGGAAATAGGCGTTGGCGGGGTGCCCGGCAGAGACGGACTCCGAGCTCAGGAGAGTGTATGCCTGTACCACGCCAGGGCGTTCAACGTTCATGGCTACGGTGTCCACCAAGTGGTCGAGGAACCCTTGATCGCCACGCCCTTCGTGCATTTGGATGGTCACCACGTCCGTGTCGTCGCGGTAGGTGAGCATGGCCATCAGCAGGCCCTCCTTCGAGCCAAAATGATGCAGAACCCCAGCGCGCGTCATGCCCGCACGCTCGGCCACGCTGGCCAACGAACCCTTGTTGTACCCCTTGGCTCCAAAGACTTCCAGTGCTGCCCGCAACACATCTTCCCTGCGGTCGGTGGTCCCGGTGGTCGAATCGTTCAACATGGCCTCTTCGGAGTCATTGGCCCGCCACGGTGGCGGAGTGGGTGCCATGGACAGCAGCCCCAACTAAGCATCTTAGGCACGAACCGGTCTGCCCAAAGACCGGCCTGCCCACAACGCAAGACAATCGCATGAGCGAGGCACCCGCGCTGGGAAGGTCAGGAATCGGTCCCGACCGGTCCCGATCGCTAAGCACGGAAGCATGGCCAGGAAACGTCGGCGGTCAGCAGAATGGCGACAGGGGTTCGACGTCCGCCTGCAGATTCGGATACCGGACGGGAGGCCTCCGTGTACTCCTTCCGCGCCCCGACAATGCTCCATCCCTAGCGCCGGTTCTTGCCGCACGGATGTATTAATACAGCTGTGTTCCAGGAGTTATTCGACGTAACCGCGCAGCCACCGGTCCAGCCGTCTGTAGGCGTCGTCACGGACGGGTTTGCTGGAAAGAAACACTTCGTGGATTGCACCGTCAAGCCGTTCAAGCGTGACGCTGTTGCCCAGCGACAATGTCCGCAGAGCCAGTGAACGGACATCAAGGACGACGTCTGCCCGCAGCATCTGGTCGTTCCAGACGGGCCCGAGCAGGCTCTTGGCGGAAAGCAGGACGAGGACCGGCATGGGCAGCTTCAGCCCGGCGGCCACCTCCTGCTGAGCCGCCAAGATTGCCTTCATCCAACCCGCCCGGACCGGAAAAGCGTGCGGCGGCCGAAGCGCCTTGTCGACATGCCATTCCCCGTAGGCTTCGGCGCTGATGCCACGCCAGTAAAACGACCTTTCGGGCACCCGCATCCGCATGAGCGGGCGCAGATCGGCCAATTGCACCAAGGGCGTCGCAGCCCGCCTGATGGCGGCACCGCCCTGGATTTCCAGCCACGGGCTGTTGAGAATCAAGTGGCTGACAAGGCCCGGGTGGTGGTGTGCCCACAGGGTCGCAATCAAGCCGCCCGTGGAATGCCCCAGCAAAATGATCCGGTGCTCGGACTGGCCAGCGCCCTCCGTTGCAGCCCGGGCCCCGGCAGTCTCCACGGCGATGGCTGCGTGGGCTGCAAGAATCTCGGCGTCGTAGTCGGCAAGGTCGGCCACGTAGCCGCCCAGTTCAGGGGAGCCAAGGCTGCGGCCGTGGTTGTGAAGATCCAGGGCGTAGAAGGAGTAGCCGCGCGCGGTGAAGAACTCCGCCAGTCCGGTGTTGAAGAAGTAGTCGCTCCAGCCGTGGATGAACAAGACCGCCCGGCCGGGCGGTGTGTCTCCGGCCGAGGCGCCAGCCACGGGCCGGTGCCGCACCAGCGTGGCCCGGTAGATGCCAGCCGAATTTACCGGGGCGGCGCTGGCAGCTGCGGCGCCAGAGGACGCGGCGCTGGCAGCCGCGGGACTCGCGACTGTCGGCTGCGTGCTTGCCGAGCCCCCACTTTTTGGGCCCGCGGTGTGTCGCATGGGGACCCGCAAGGTGGCCGCCTGGTAATCGGGACCAAGGATGTCGGGGAGCCAGCGTGGCTGATCCGCCGTCATGCTCCCGTGGCGCCAGCTGCGTGCCGGCCCGCAACGCGTCCTGAGAAAAGGCAGCCGCCAAGGAACGTCCCCTCCAGCGACCTGTTGCCGTGCAGCCCGCCGCCACCGAACCCGGCCGCCTCACCGGCCGCATACAGTCCCTCGATGGGTGTTCCGTCGGCGGAAAGCACCCGCGCGGACAGGTCGGTGGCCAAGCCGCCAAGGCTCTTGCGGGTGAGCGTTGTGAGGCGGACTGCAATGAGCGGCCCATGTTCCGGGGCAAGCATCGGATGGGGCGGCACCACACGCATCAGTTTGTCCGTGGCAAAGCGGCGGGCCTCCCTGATGGCATTGAGCTGCGTGTCCTTGCCCAGGCCACTGCTGACCTGCCGGTCCCTGGCCACCAGGGTCTCCTGCAGTCCGTCAGGATCGATCAGCCCGGAGCCGACAAGCTTGTTCATTTTCCCTGCCAGCTCCACGGCGGTGTCGGCCTGAACAAAGTCCACCCCGTAATCAATGAATTTTTGGACCGGACCCGTGGCTCCGGGAAGGGCCCGCTTCGCCAGCAGCTTCATGTCCTTGCCCGTCAAATCAGGGTTCTGCTCGGATCCGGACAGCGCAAATTCCTTGCTGATGATCGTTTTGTTCAACACGAACCAGGAGTGGTCGTGGCCCGTGGTTTCCAGATGCCGCAACGTGCCCAGTGAGTCGAAGCCCGGGAACAAGGGGACCGGCAGCCGGCGCCCCGTGGCATCAAGCCACAACGGGGATGGTCCGGAGAGGATCCGGATGCCGTGGTTGGGCCACACAGGGTCTGGATTGTGAATGCCTTCCGGATAGTGCCACATCCGGTCCGTGTTGATCAAGGCGCCGCCGGCACGGGCCACGGCCTGCTGGAATTCGCCGTCGACCGAGGCTGGAACTCCAGTCAGCATGTAGTCCGGGCCGGTGCCGTTGGGCCACTGCTCGCGAACCATCGGGTGATTGCCGCCGATGCCGCCGGTTGTCACAATGACCGCTTCGGCCGACACATTGAACCCGCCAGTGACTTCCCTGCTGCTGGCTTCGCCACGGTTGGCCGCGGAGTCCTCAAGCACGTCGCCGCGCACCCCGGTGACGGATCCGCCGTCGAACATCAGCTCCGTGGCACGGTGCCGGAAGGCCAGCTGCACTTTGCCGGCGGCCACGCCCTCCTGGACCTTGGCCAGGAACGGCGCAAGAATACCGGGGCCGGTGCCCCACACCACATGGAAACGAGGGACCGAATTGCCGTGGCCCTGGGCGTCATAGCCGCCGCGCTCGGCCCACTGCACCAGGGGAAAGAACCGGACGCCCAGCGAATGCAGCCAGGCCCGCTTCTCGCCCGCCGCAAAATCGACGTACGCCTCGGCCCAGCGCCGTGGCCAGGCGTCCTCGGGACGGTCAAACGCTGCAGAACCAAGCCAATCGGAGAGCGCAAGCTCGGCCGAATCCTTCACGCCCAGGCGGCGCTGTTCGGGGGAATCCACGAGAAAAAGCCCGCCGAAGGACCAGTGTGCCTGACCGCCAAGGGACGCCTCGGGTTCTTGATCCAGAATCAACACCGTGCGCCCGGCGTTGTACGCCTCCGCCGCGCTGACCAGGCCGGAGAGCCCGGCCCCAACGACCACAACGTCCGCGTGCTGCCATGTCCTTGCACCATTGCTATCCATGAGGACATGCTAACGCGCTTTGCCGGGCCGGATGCGGCATCGTTCCGGCGGAGGTGTTTTGCAGTTCCGGCGCCGAACCGGAAAACTAGGAACATGCGAATATATCCCACAGTTTTCCGGCTCTGTTTCTCCTGGATGGACGCCGAACGGGCGCACAAGATCGGCTTCACCATGATCAAGGCGAGCCAGGCGGTGGGGGCTGGTGCCGTGCTGCGGCGCATGTTTGCGCCCCCGGCGTCACTGCAGACCGAGGCGCTTGGCCTGACCTTCCCCACCCCGTTCGGGCTTGCGGCCGGGTTCGACAAGGAGGGCAAGGGCATCAATGCGCTGGCCAATTTGGGCTTCGGCCACGTTGAAGTGGGGACCATCACCGGGCAGCCGCAGGCGGGCAACCCCCAGCCGCGGCTCTTCCGCCTGGTTGAGGACCGTGCCGTGATCAACCGCATGGGTTTTAATAACGACGGCGCAGCCGCCGTGGCGCCACGACTCAAGCAGGCGTTGGCAGGCCTGGGCAGGAACTACCCCGCAGTGCGTCCGATTGTGGGGGTGAACATTGGCAAGACCAAGGTGGTTGAGCTGGCTGATGCGCTCGGGGACTACCTTGTCAGCGCCAGCACCCTTGCCCCTGCCGCCGACTACCTCGTTGTCAACGTGAGCTCGCCCAACACCCCTGGCCTGCGCCTGCTCCAGGACGTTGCCACACTGCGTCCGCTGCTTACGGGTGTCCGGGAAGCAGCCGATGCGGCTGCCGGCAGGCATGTCCCGCTGTTGGTGAAAATTGCCCCCGACCTGGCCGACGAAGACGTGGCCGACGTTGCCGCGCTGGCACTGGAACTCCAGCTCGACGGCATCATCTGCACGAACACCACCATCAGCCGCGACGGCCTGCACAGCCCGTCCGCACTGGTGGCTGAAAAGGGAGCCGGCGGACTGTCCGGGGCTCCGCTGAAGGCGCGGTCACTTGCGGTGCTGCGCCAGCTGAAAGCAGCCGTGGGCGAGCGGCTGACACTGATCTCGGTTGGCGGCGTGGAGACCGGTGCGGAGGTTCAGGAACGCCTTGACGCGGGTGCCACCCTGGTGCAGGGCTACACGGCCTTCCTGTACGAAGGACCGTTCTGGGCGGCCCGCATCAACAAGGAACTGGCAGCCCTGCGCAAATAGTTCTGGACAGGACGAAGCCCGGCCCCGCAGTTGGAGGCCCCGGAGCGAGGATGGATTTTGCTCGCGAGGAACGAGCGGCAAAATCATACTGCTCGCGAGGGGTCTGTGACGGAGGGGCCGGGCTTTCGTCTCCGGTTACGCCACGCGCGTCGGCGGGCTGACTGTCTTGGCCGGGTCGTTGACGAGGCTGGGCGCCAGAGCGGTGTCAATTGCTGCCATGAGTTCGGCCGGGATCTTCACGCCGGACGCCTTCACGTTCTCTGCGACCTGCTCGGGGCGGGACGCACCAACCAGGGCAGTGGCGACGTTGTCGTTTTGCAGCACCCAGGCGATGGCCAGCTGCGGCATGCTCAGGCCCAATTCATGGGCGACGGGCTGCAGCTTCTGCACGTTCCTGAGGATGTCGTCATCGAGGAAGGCCTTGATGGTGTTCGCCCCGCCGTGCTCGTCGGTTGCACGGGATCCGGCCGGCAGCGGCGCACCGGGCAGGTACTTGCCGCTCAACACGCCCTGCGCCATCGGGGACCACACGACCTGCGACATGCCCAGCTCCTTCGCCGCCGGGATCACTTCGGGTTCAATGACCCGCCACAGGGCAGAGTACTGCGGCTGGTTTGAGACCAGGGAGAACCCTGCTTCCCGGGCCAGGCGCTGGCCGTCGCGCAGCTGCTGGGCATTCCATTCCGAGACACCGATGTAGAGCGCCTTGCCCGCACGGACGACGTCGGCAAAGGCGGCGATGGTCTCTTCGAGCGGGGTTTCATGGTCGTAGCGGTGCGCCTGGTAGAGATCCACATAGTCCATGTTCAGGCGGCGCAGGGAATTGTTGATGCCTTCCATGATGTGTTTGCGGGAGAGGCCCGTGTCGTTGGGTCCCTTGGGCCCCACCGGCCAGTAGACCTTGGTGAACACCTCCAAGGATTCACGCCGCTCGGAGGCCAGGGCCGCACCGAGGACTTCCTCTGCGGCGCCGTTGGCGTAGGCGTCGGCCGTGTCAAAGGTGGTGATGCCGGCGTCGAGCGCGGCACGAACGCACGCCGTGGCCACGTCATTCTCCACCTGGGAGCCGTGGGTGAGCCAGTTGCCGTAGGTGATTTCAGTGATTTTCAGGCCCGATCGGCCGAGGTAGCGATATTCCATGAGCCAAGCCTAGCGTTAGGCGCCGGCGGCCGAGGGGCACCGGGAGCCCAAGAGTGTCCGGTCTTAAATGACGACGCCGGCCGCTTCCGTGGGGAAGCGGCCGGCGGGTTGCGTCCGGGCGGGGTCTTGACAGGGTCAGGAAGGCCATTCCCCGCGGCGCACCATGGGCTTGGGGAGGCGGAGGCGGCGGAACTGCATGGATCGCATGGAGCCGTACCAGACGACGCCGGAATCAACGGAGCCGAATTTCGCGGCCAGCAGCTTCTTGAGTTTGCGCGACATCAGCCACACGTCAACGGCCACAAAGGCGACCATGACCCAGAACAACCCAAAGATGATCAGCTGGGAGTTGTTGGAGCTGCCGTCGGAATTGCGCACGGGAATGATGACAGTCAGCAGCACGATGGCCAGCGCAGCAAACATCACGAACTCGCCGAGGCTGAACCTTGCATCAACATAGTCGCGGGCGTAACGCTTCTGGGGTCCCTTGTCACGGGCCGGCAGGAACCGCTCTTCGCCGGTGTCGAGGGCGCGGCGCATGCGGGCCTGTTCCTCACGCCGGGCATCACGGGCGGCAACCTTGGCGGCCGCCCGATCATTGGGCACCAGGGGGCGCTTGCGTGCCTCTTCCTGTGCCCTGCGCGAGGGCGTGGGCACGCCCTTGGCTGATTGCGGGTCCTTGAACCGGGCAAACTGCTCGTCGGAGGCAGGCGTTATCTGCGGGTCGGGGGCTTGATCTTTCTTACGTCCAAACACCCATAAAGGATACCCCGAACCGGCTCTTCAGCTTGACCGTGGCGACTTCGGCGGCGGTAGTCTGGGGAATATGACCCCTCAACAACCGGCAGCCAATGAACTTGGCGCCAATTTGACATCCATCACTGCCCAACTGCCCACAGCCGAGCTGCGCGACCGCGTGGCAGCCAGCTTCGCCAAGACTGTGGCGGAGCTGGTGGAGCTCGTGGCGATCCCCGGCATCGCGTGGGACGCCTTTGATGCCGCACAACTGGAGCGCAGCGCGGAGGCGGTTGCCGAGCTGATCCGCTCCACCGGACTGGACGACGTGCAGATCCTCCGGGTTGCCAAGGACGACGGCGGCCAGGGCGGGCCCGCCGTCGTGGCCAGAAAGGCGGCGGCACCGGGCCGGCCAACAGTGGTCCTGTATGCCCATCACGACGTGCAGCCCCCGGGGGAGCGGGAGCTGTGGAGCAGCGAACCCTTCACGGCCCAGGAACGCGGCGGGCGCCTGTACGGACGCGGCGCTGCCGACGACAAGGCGGGCATCATGGCCCACATCGCCGCTTTCCGGGCCATCACCGAGACGCTCGGTGAGGACTTTGGTGTCGGCGTAACCTTCTTCATCGAGGGCGAGGAGGAGGCGGGCTCGCCCACTTTCGGCACGTTCCTGAAGGAACACCGCGAACTGCTGGCCGGCGATGTCATTGTCGTCGCCGACTCTGCCAACTGGCAGGTCGGAATCCCCGCGCTGACCACGAGCCTGCGCGGCCTCGTCGACGGCACGGTGGACGTGCGGGTCACCGACCATGCAGTGCACTCGGGCATGTTCGGCGGACCGCTGCTCGATGCCCCCACCCTCCTGGCCCGGCTGATCGCCACCTTCCACGACGAACAAGGCTCGGTCGCCATCGAGGGCCTGCACCGCGGCGTGGAGCCTGTGGTGGACTATCCGGAGGAAACCTTCCGCGCGGACGCTGCCGTGCTCGAAGGCGTCCGGCTCGCGGGGAAGGGCAGCATCACCTCACGCCTGTGGACCCAGCCGGCACTGTCCGTCATTGGCATGGACATGCCCAGCGTGGATATGAGTTCCAACACGCTCCTTCCCGCAGCCCGGGCCAAGATCAGCCTCCGCCTGGCGCCGGGGCAGGACCCCTCGGAGGCCATGGCGGCAATCCGGGAGCACGTGCGGGCGCACGCACCCTTCGGTGCAACGGCCACGTTCACCCCCGGAGAGGCAGGGCAGGCCTTCGCCACCAACACCCAGGCCCCGGCCGCGCAGGCAGCACTGTGGGCGCTGGGGGAGTCGTGGGGCGTCGCCGCCGTCGAAACGGGCATGGGAGGCTCCATCCCCTTCATCGCAGACCTGAAGGCCACGTACCCGAACGCCCAAATCCTCGTCACGGGCGTGGAAGACCCGGATTCCCGGGCGCACAGCGCCAACGAATCCCTGCACCTGGGCGACTTTGAGAAGGCAATTGTGGCCCAGACGCTCCTGCTGGCAGCCATCAACCACGGTGCACTCGACGAAGCTCGGGAACAGAAGGCATGACGCTATGGTTGACATAAGTTAGCGCCCCTGCCGGGCCCGACGTAGCATGTAGTAGTACTCTCACGTAAGGAAATGCCATGACAGCAAATGTCCACGAAGAAACCTCATCTGCCGCTGTTGCACAGGCCGAACTGCCCACCCACGGTGTGTTGATCAGCGATGTTGCTGCCGGCAAGGTGCGCAGCCTGCTTGAACAAGAAGGCCGCACGGACCTGCGACTGCGTGTGGCTGTTCAGCCTGGTGGTTGTTCAGGCCTGATCTACCAGCTCTACTTTGACGAGCGGATGCTCGACGGGGACGCTGTGCGCGACTTTGAAGGTGTTGAAGTTGTCATTGACAAGATGAGCGTGCCCTACCTCGATGGTGCAAGCATTGACTTTGAAGACACCATTTCAAAGCAGGGTTTCACCATCGACAACCCGAATGCCGGGGGCTCTTGCGCCTGCGGTGATTCATTCCACTAAGCACGTCTTTCTACTCGATGTAGAGCCTGTCGGAAAAAATTCCAGATGGACATTCGACGCACGGAGGGTTTGGTGCGCATTTTGCCTGCCATAGCGGTAAGCTCTACATCGAGTAGTAAAACCCATTTAGCTTCGGCGGGAATAGTCCGCCGCAGAGCACAGTAAGAAGAGGAAGGGCCGTCTGTGAGTTCGCAGGACCGAACCGGCAGCCGACGCGCAAAAGTCATCCCCCTAACGGGGTTGGCGATTGCCGGAGCGTTAGCTTTGTCAGGATGTACGGCAGAGAATAAGAATGGCTGGATGCCAGGCGAGCGTGATACCACCAATCACACGGCCGGGATCATTGATCTCTGGGTCAACACCTGGATCACAGTCTTGATCATCGGCCTCATCACGTGGGGTCTGATCATCTGGTGCATCATTGCGTACCGTCGTCGCAAGGGTGCCACTGGTTTCCCCCGACAGACCAGTTACAACCTCCCGTTGGAGATCTTTTACGTTTTGGTGCCGTTGTTCATGGTGCTGGTGTTCTTCCACTTCACCGATGTGGAGCAGCAGTCCATCAACGCCCGTGACGACAACCCGGATGTCACCATCGACGTGCGGGCCAAGCAGTGGTCATTCGACTTTAACTACCTGGCCGGCAACGACGTCAAGGATTCAGTGTATTCCGTAGGTGTCCAGGCAGAGCTGGACGGCAAGCCGTTCGACAAGTCAACGCTGCCCACACTGTATTTGCCCGTGAACCGTTCGGTTGAGCTGCAGTTGAACTCCCGCGAAGTGATTCATTCCTTCTGGGTACCTGCGTTCCTGGACAAGAAGGACATGCTCCCGGGCAAGACCAACTACATGACCCTCACGCCCACGGCGCTGGGCACGTACGACGGCAAGTGTGCTGAGCTTTGCGGCGAGTACCACTCGGAAATGCTGTTCAATGTCAAGGTTGTCACCCAGGCCGAGTTTGACGCTCACTTGGCCGAATTGAAGTCAAAGGGCCAGACCGGCGAATTGACTGAGAAGTACGACCGTAATCCCGGCGCAATTAATTCTGTGAATCAGAAGTAGGGGGGAGAGGAAAGTGTCTACGCTCGAGTACTCGGCAACCGAAGTCTCTTCGGCTGCACCTAGGGTCGTTCCCGTGTCCAAGGGACGCATTGTCGTCAACTGGATCACCTCAACAGACCATAAGACCATCGGGTACATGTACCTGATTGCATCATTTATTTTCTTCTGCCTCGGTGGCGTCATGGCGCTCATCATCCGTGCGGAACTCTTTGAGCCTGGCATGCAGATCCTGCAGACCAAGGATCAGTACAACCAGTTGTTCACCATGCACGGCACCATCATGCTGCTCATGTTTGCAACACCCTTGTTTGCCGGTTTCGCCAACGTCATCATGCCCCTGCAAATTGGTGCACCCGACGTTGCGTTCCCCCGCTTGAACGCCTTGGCGTTCTGGTTCTTCCTGTTCGGCAGCACCATTGCAGTCACAGGGTTCATCACCCCGCAGGGTGCAGCAGCCTTTGGTTGGTTTGCTTACGCACCGTTGTCGAACACCACATTCAGCCCCGGAGTCGGCGGCGACTTGTGGGTGTTTGGCCTGGCGCTGTCTGGCTTCGGAACCATCTTGGGTTCGGTCAACTTCATCACGACCATCATCTGCCTGCGTGCCCCCGGCATGACGATGTGGCGCATGCCCATCTTCACCTGGAACACCTTGATTACCGGCATCCTGGTCCTGATGGCGTTCCCGCCGCTGGCCGCTGCACTGTTCGCCTTGGGCGCTGACCGCCGATTTGGTGCACACATATTTGACGCCGAATATGGCGGGGCCATGTTGTGGCAGCACTTGTTCTGGTTCTTTGGCCACCCCGAGGTATATATCATCGCCTTGCCCTTCTTTGGCATTGTCTCGGAGATCTTCCCGGTGTTCAGTCGCAAGCCAATCTTCGGCTACAAGGGCTTGGTTTTTGCAACGATCTCCATCGCCGCTCTTTCTGTAACGGTATGGGCCCACCACATGTACGCGACCGGCCAGGTCATGCTGCCGTTCTTCTCGTTCATGACAATGCTGATCGCGGTGCCGACAGGCGTGAAGTTCTTCAACTGGATTGGCACCATGTGGCGTGGTTCGTTGACGTTCGAAACGCCCATGCTGTGGAGCCTTGGCTTCATTGTGACGTTCCTTTTCGGTGGCCTGACGGGCATCATCCTCGCCTCACCGCCGTTGGACTTCCATGTTTCTGACACTTACTTTGTGGTCGCCCACTTCCACTATGTGGTCTTTGGCACCGTGGTGTTTGCCATGTTTGCCGGTTTCTACTTCTGGTGGCCGAAGTTCACCGGGAAGATGCTTAACGAGCGTCTGGGCAAGATTCACTTCTGGCTCTTGTTCCTCGGCTTCCACGGCACGTTCCTGATCCAGCACTGGTTGGGTGTTTTGGGCATGCCGCGTCGTTACGCCGACTACATGATCGAAGACAACTTCACCTGGATGAACCAGTTCTCGACGATTTCATCGTTTGTTCTGGGCGCATCAATGATTCCGTGGTTCTGGAATGTGTACATCACCTGGCGCAGTGCCAAGAAGGTCGAAGTTGATGACCCTTGGGGCTTCGGTGCTTCCTTGGAGTGGGCAACATCCTGCCCGCCTCCGCGCCACAACTTCACCTCGCTGCCTCGCATCCGCTCGGAGCGGCCGGCGCTTGATCTCCACCACCCGGAGCTTGCTCCGCATTACCAGCCGGCACAGCCGGTCGGCGCATCCTCGAAGGGAGCTAACTAATGAAGATTGAAGCATGGCTCTTCCTCCTCCTGGGCGTGTTCTTCATTCCGGTGGCCGTTGTCTACGGATTCATGGTCGATTGGAATGAGCACGTCGGATACCTGGCCTTGTTCCTGCTGGCCGCCCTTTGCCTGATGATTGGCGTCTATGTCTTCTACACCGGGAACCGTGTCGGTCCCCGTCCCGAAGATCGACTGGATGCTGAAGTTCATGAAGGTTCCGGCGAGCAGGGGCACTTCAGCCCCTGGAGCTGGTGGCCGCTGGTTCTCGCACTTGCCGCCGCCTCAGGTTTCCTGGGGTTGGCAGTGGGCTGGTGGGTGTTCCTGTTCGGCGCCGGCCTGACCGTCATCGCCTTGGTTGGCTGGGTCTACGAGTACAGCCGTGGAGACCACGCACACTAAGCCTGCACGCAGTGGGCTTTTGAACACGAAATAGGGTTTGTTCCCGCCGAAAGGCGGGAACAAACCCTATTTTTTTGTCTGCGTCTTTTCCGTCAGGAGATGCGTCTCCGGCCCGGTTCATCTGTGGACGGCCGCCACCGGGCCGAGCCCTCGGGGCCTGGAGGTGCCGTCTGCGGGGTCAGGCCGGGTCTGTCAGGTCAGTGAGCAGCAGCGCAGCCAACTCGTCCACGGCCGCGCGGACGGACTGGATGTCGGCCTCGCAGGCGCCGACGCCAATCTCAATCTCGGCGCCGTGCTCGAAATCGGCACTCATGACCTCCAACAATGATCGGCCGTCGACGGCGGCCAGGCCCTCCCTGGCCAGGGTGATGGGCAGACCGGTCCGGTTGACGGCCCTGACAAAGACAGCGGCTGGTCGGGCGTGCAGTCCCACACTGGCCGCCACTGTGGCTTTCCGGGTGTACATGGTTTAACTCCTTGGCGGTTGATGTTCTGTATTGAGAGTAGTCGTGTTTTAGGCTGGTACCTGTGAACAGAGGAGTTTCATGGGCTATTCGGTGCCACCGGCGAGGGACATCCCGGGGGAGTTGGACAGGGATTCGAACGTTTCGGTCCATATTCAGTTGCGGGAACTGCTGCGCAATTACATTCTGAACCACAGCAAGGCGGGACGTCAGCTGCCGTCCGAACGTGATTTGGCCTTGCATTTTGGTGTGGCGCGGATGACCCTGCGCCATGCGGTCCAGGCCCTCGTGGAGGAGGAGCTGCTGGAGCGTGTTGTGGGGCTGGGCACTTTTGTGGCACGGGCAAAACTTGACGTCACGCTTAAACTGACGTCCTATTCGGAGGAAATGGCACGACGCGGCATGCGCCCGTCGGCCAGAACTCTCGCCTTTGAACAAATTCCCGCCACAGCCCGTCTCGCACGCGAATTGCAGCTCGAGGAGGGCCAGGGCGTTATCCGCCTTCGCAGGCTGCTGCTGGCCGACGAGGAGCCCATGAGCGTTGACGAGAACTTCATCCCCGCCTGGCGCGTGCCGGGCATCCTGGACGCGGGGCCGCCGTCGTCGCTGTACAACATTCTGGGAGAGCGGTACGGCCTCGTCATCGAATGGGGCGAGGACACCATCGAGGCCAATGCTGCCACGCCGTCCATTGCCCGGTTGCTGCAGGTGGACATCGGGGCGCCCGTGCTCCGGACGGAACGCCACGCGTTTGTGTCCCGGTCGACGGTCGACTACTCGGTGTCGTTCTACCGGGCGGACCGCTACAAGCTTCGTGTGCCGCTCCAGCGTCCCGGGGTGCGGGCCCGGCGCATGTACTAGCAGGCTCGCTTTGCTGTCCGCAGCGGGCCACGGGGCGACCTCCTGCGGGGCGCTGATGGCTGACCAGCCCCCGCTGCCTGTGACTCGAGCCCCGATGTCCCAGGAACGTGCGTCCCGGGAGTGTGCGCCCCGGCCGTTGTTCTCCGCAGGATCGAACGTGGGGGAGACCAGATCCGGCCCGTGAGGCAACAAAAAAGCCGTGGTGCGGGCCCCTTTCGGGATCCACACCACGGCCTCTCTTGGTTCAATCGTTAGTGCGTGATTGCCTTGTCGTCGTCACCGGCGGAAATTGCCTCGTGATGGTGACCGGCTTCCAGTTCCGACGGTGCGGCCGGGGCCACACGGTCCTCGAAGAAGAAGCCGCTGAGCCTGCTGCGCATCTTCTCCGTCTTGGTGACGATCCCGTTTTCGTTCGGGATGCCGTCTTCAGCAACGGGTGACTCGTAACCAACAAGCTTGTAGCGCTTGTAGTCGTCGAGTTGTGCGTGAATCTCCTGGAACTCGCCGTGCGGCAGGCGCACAATGCGGCCTGTCTCGCGGCCGTGCAGTGCGATCTCGCGATCCTTGCGCTGCAGCGCAAGCGCCACCCGCTTGGTGACGATGAAGCCCAGGATCGGGCCGATGAAGAACAGTGCCCGCAACCAGTACGTCACGTCGTTGAGGGATACCTCGAAGTGCGTGGCGATCAAGTCGGAGCTTGCCGCAGCCCACATGACGCAGTAGAAGATGAACCCTGCAACACCGATGGCGGTGCGAGTCGGGGCGTTCCTCGGGCGGTCAAGCACGTGGTGTTCGCGGTGGTCGCGGGTTACCCAGCGCTCAATCCACGGGTAGGCGAACAACAGCATGAACAAGATGCCTGCCGGGATCAATGCCGGCCCAAGCACGTTGAAGGACAAGGTGTTGGTGCCCCACGGGAATGGGATGTGCCATTCCATCGGGATATTGAAGAACCAGCCCGGCATCAAGCGCAATGCGCCGTCAACAAATCCGATGTACCAGTCAGGCTGGGTGCCTGCCGAAACGGGGGAGGGGTCGTACGGGCCGTAGTTCCAGACCGGGTTGATCTGGAAGAACGCGGAGATGAAGGCAATGATGCCGAAGACGATGAAGAAGAAGCCGCCAGCCTTTGCCGCGTATACCGGGCCGAGCGGGTAGCCGACGACGTTGCGGTCGTTGCGTCCCGGGCCGGGGTACTGGGTGTGCTTGTGAATGACAACCATGAACAGGTGGATGGCCACCATGAGCAGGATCAAGGCGGGCACCAGCATGATGTGCATCATGTACAGGCGGCCAACAATGACCGTGCCGGGGAATTCTCCGCCGAACAGGAAGAACGAAATGTACGTTCCGACAACGGGTACAGACTTGACCACGCCGTCAATGATGCGCAGGCCGTTGCCGGAGAGCAGGTCATCGGGGAGTGAGTATCCGGTGAAGCCGGCTGCCAGGGACAGGATCAGCAGTACGCCACCCACAACCCAGTTCAGCTCGCGGGGCTTGCGGAACGCGCCCGTGAAGAACACGCGCAGCATGTGCACGGCTACGGCAGCAGCAAAGAGCAGCGCCGACCAGTGGTGCACCTGGCGCATGAACAAGCCGCCGCGGACCTCGAAGGAGAGCCGCAGGGTTGAGTCGTAGGCCACCGACATTTCCACGCCCTTGAGCGGGACGTAGGGGCCGTTGTAGTGGGTCTCCGCCATGGACGGATCAAAGAAGAACGTCAGGAAGGTGCCGGAAAGAAGCAGGATGACGAAGGAGTACAGGGCGACTTCACCAAACATGAAGGACCAGTGGTCGGGGAAGACCTTCCGGCCGAATTCGCGCAGCATTCCTGATCCGCCGACACGCTCATCAACAAAGTTGGTGATGCGTCCGGTGGGTGTCTTGGCTTCGAACGGTGTTTGCGTTGCAGCAGACATGATTAGCCACGCTCCCAAAAGCTCGGTCCAACAGGTTCATGGAAGTCGCTCTGGGCGACAAGGTAACCGTCGGCGTCAACTGCGATGGGCAGCTGCGGCAACGGGCGGACTGCCGGGCCAAAGATGACCTTGCATTCCTGCGTCAAGTCAAAGGTTGACTGGTGGCAGGGGCACAGCAGGTGGTGCGTCTGCTGCTCGTAGAGAGCAACGGGGCAACCAACGTGGGTGCAAATCTTGGAGTAGGCAACGATGCCGTTGTATCCCCAGTCCTCGCGGCCTTCGGACGGGTGAAGGTCCTCCGGGTTGAGGCGCATCAAGAGCACAACAGCCTTCGCCTTGGCGGCGAGCTTGCCTTCGGTGAGCTTGTTCAGCGATTCGGGAATCACGTGGAAAGCAGAGCCGATGGTGACATCGGAAGCCTTGATGGGCGTGCCGTCGGGGTCGCGGGAGAGGCGTTCGCCTTTTTGCCACAGTGTGTGGCGCAGGGAGTCACCCGGCAGCGGACCAAGGTCGCGGAAGATGGCGATTGCCGGCAGGGGGGCCAGGGCCACGGCACCGATGAGGGTGTTGCGGATCAGAGGGCGGCGTTTGATGCCCGTCTCTTCAACGATGTCGTCGATGATCTGGACAGCTGCCACACGGTCTTCTTCCGTGCGCAGCTCGTGGCGGTCTTCAGCCACTTCGTGGTCAGGCATGAGGGCGCGGGCCCAGTGCACAATGCCGGTTCCAATGCCCAGCATGGCAAATGCCACGCCCAGGCCCAGGAACGTGTTCTGGAGGCGCAAAGTGGCGAAGGTGTCGTCAAGGCGCACGCCAAAGTAACCAAACATGAAAAGCAGCGTGCCCACGATGGAAATGACAAACAGCCATGCCACCTGGCGCTCGGCCCGCTTTGCCGCCTTGGGGTTCGTATCGGCCAGTCGCAATCGGTGTGGAGGCAGTCCCGGATCTTGGAACTTGTCCACCTCTTGCTGACCAGCCTTAGCTACGGCGTCCGAGCTTGTCGGCGAGCCGTCACTATGGTTGCCCATAATCCCCTCATCCTTCTCTTATCCCGGTGAATTCCCGGGGTCGTAATGTAAGTTTCTCGAGGCTGCCAATGCAGCCAAAATCTGTGGCTTCTTGTGACTACGAGGTACGTGAAGTCAGCCAGATGGTGAAGCCGATGATGACTCCCAGAACGGCTGTCCAGAGGAACAAGCCCTCGGATACCGGTCCCAGTGAGCCAAGCTTGGCGCCGCCGGGTGAGCCCTGGTTCTCGATCGTGTTCAAGAAGGTGATGATGTCGCGCTTGCCGTCGGGGCTGATGTTGGCGTCATTGAAGACGGGCATGTTCTGCGGCCCGGTGACCATGGCGCTGTAGATGTGGCTGTTTGACACACCGGCCAAGGGGGGAGCGAACTTGCCACGGGTCAAGGCGCCGCCTGCTGCAGCTGCGTTGTGGCACATGGCGCAGTTCACGCGGAAGAGCTCGCCGCCGACTGCCGCGTCGCCGCCGCCGTCGAGATACTGTTCCTCCGGCAATGCCGGCCCGTCACCCAAGGTGGCAACGTAAGCAGACAGTTCCCGTGTCTGTTCGGTGGTGAACTGCTTCGGCTTCTCACGAGCCTGGGGTCCCTGCATCTGCATGGGCATGCGGCCAGTGCCGACCTGGAAGTCGACGGCTGCAGCGCCAACACCGGCCAGGGACGGTCCAGCGTCCGTGCCGCTGGCGCCGACGCCGTGACAGGTGGCGCAGTTGGCGACAAAGAGCTTTTCGCCCTCATCGACCTGCTGCGCCGTGTAGGTGGTGGTATCGGCCTTGGCCTCATTCACGGTTGTGACAACGGCGTACAGCCCACCTGTCAGCATGAGCCCCAACACCAGCAACGCTAGTGCGGCCAGCGGATGACGTCGCTTCTGCGAAAGTGCCTTCACTTGGTGGTTCCTTTGATCTATATCCAGCAGCCCCTGGTGAGGGCCGCAAATGCTAATTCTTACGTTGGTTGAAGAAAGCCGTGTGCCAGCCTACTTCAGGACGTAGATGACCAAGAAGAGGCCAATCCACACGACATCCACGAAGTGCCAGTAGTAAGAAGTCACGATCGCGCTGGTGGCTTCGAAGTGTCCAAACTTCTTGGCCGCGTAGGCGCGCCCGATGATGAGGAGGAATGCAATGAGTCCGCCGATGACGTGCAGGCCGTGGAAGCCGGTTGTCATGTAGAAGGCAGATCCATAGGGGTTTGAATTCAGGGTCACGTACTCGGAGGTCAGCATGGCGTATTCGGTCGTCTGACCGGCTACGAAGACTGCGCCGAGAACGAAGGTCAACAGGAACCACTCCGTCATTCCCCACTTGGAGAACTGGAAGAGGCGTCCGGTGCGGCGAGGCCGAAGGTTCTCAGCGGTGAACACACCCATCTGGCAGCTGAATGAGCTGGAAACCAGAATCAAGGTGTTCACCAAGGCGAACGGGAAGTTCAGCTTGGCCGTTTCTTCCGCCCACATCCCACCAGTGGTGGAACGCAGCGTGAAGTACATGGCAAAAAGGCCGGCGAAGAACATCAGCTCACTGGCCAACCAAACTACGGTTCCTACAGAAACCATGTTCGGTCGATTCAGTGTCGGATGCGCCGGGGTACTGGGGGCATGGGTCACAGTTGTCACATAGACATTATGTCTATAAAACCCCAGAGTTCCCAATGCAAAACTCCGAGTCCCGGATCTTTTTCTACAAACTTGCGAAATTCCGGGGGATTCACAGGTTAAACCCAGATCCCTATGCACAACACAGTCCTTGTGTCAATGGTCACAATCGTTACAGAGGGCCTTGTTTCGTCTAACATCTTGAGAGTGAAACCTCTTGAAAACGCGTCCGCCGCCTCACGCACGTGGCCAAACCTGATCGCGGCCTTGATTGCCGGGGAAGACCTCAGCCAGGATGCCACCCAGTGGGCCATGAACACGATCATGACTGGAAACGCCACCGACGTGCAGATCGCCGGCTTCCTCGTTGCGCTGCGCGCCAAGGGTGAGACGGTTGCCGAAGTGACCGGGCTGGTGGAGGCCATGCTCGCCAACGCCCGTCCACTGCGGGTTGACGGGGATGCCCTGGACATTGTGGGCACGGGAGGGGACAGGCTCAACACCGTCAACATCTCCACCATGGCGGCCCTTGTGTGCGCGGGGGCAGGTGCCACCGTCGTCAAGCACGGGAACAGGGCCTCCTCCTCCGCAGCCGGTTCCGCCGACGTGTTGGAGAGTCTGGGGGTGCGTCTGGATCTGTCCCTGGAAAAGGTTGCCCAGGCGGCCACCGACGTGGGCATCACGTTTTGTTTCGCCAATTTCTTCCACCCCTCGATGCGTTACGCGGCCATCGCACGCAAGGAAATTGGCGTGCCCACGGCGTTCAACTTCCTTGGTCCGTTGATAAACCCGGCCAGGGTGGTGGCCTCGGCCATTGGGGTCGCCGACGCCCGCATGGCCCCGCTGATGGCCGGCGTCCTCGCCGCCAGGAACATTCGCGCCCTGGTGTTCAGGGGCAGTGACGGCCTCGATGAATTGACGACGACGGGCACCTCCACCATCTGGGAGGTCAGGGACAATAAGATCACCGAGAGCCACTTTGACCCGCTCGATCTGGGCATTCCCCGGGCCACGATAGCGGACCTGCGCGGGAAAAATGCCGACTACAACGCCGACGTGGTCCGGCGCATCCTTGACGGCGAACGCTCGCCGATCCGCGACGCGGTGCTTCTGAACGCTGCCGCCGGGCTCGTTGCCTACGACAGGTCCAGTTCCGGAACCCTCCTTGAGCGCATGAAGTTTGCCCTTGCCAGGGCCGAGGCCGCGATCGACGGCGGGGCCGCAGCCAATGTACTGAAATCCTGGGTCGCGCTGAGCACCGAAGCGCAATAACGCAGTTTGCAGTGGCTTGTTGCCCGGGCCGGCCTTGCGTGAAAAAATGGCCAGAAGACCGGGCTGTGAACCGCAGCCGCCCCGGTAGCTGGCGTTCCTGGAGGGGGCCTGCCCGGGCCCACGGGCCGCCTGCCACAGGAACCGACGGGAAAGTCGGGGCGTTCGGCAACCCTTGACGCCCACACCTTCGAGTGCGACGCTGGGACCAACCGCCAATGTCGGCGGCGCGTATCGGGAGGTTCTTTCCATGAAGATCGCCACGATGAGAGCGGTCGCCACCGGCGCCGCCCTCCTGCTGACACTGGGTGCCCTCGCAGGGTGCTCAAACGGGGCCGAAAACTCCGGTTCCAACGGCGGAGGCGGCGGCTCGTCGGGCGCCGCGGACAACAACGCCCAGATCGGGCTGCTCCTGCCGGACTCGGTCACGGCCCGCTACGAAAGTGCCGACAAGCCGTACTTCGAAGCCAAGGTCAAGGAACTTTGTGCCGGTTGCAAGGTGCTCTACGCCAACGCCGACGGCGACGCGTCCAAGCAGCAGCAGCAAGCAGAGTCGATGCTGACCCAGGGGGTGAAGGTGCTGGTCCTGGACCCCTTTGACGGGGAGGCAGCAGCCGCGATCGTCGCAGAGGCGAAGGCCAAGAGCGTGCCGGTCATCTCCTACGACCGGCTGATCAACAGCGCGGACCTGAGCTACTACATCTCCTTTGACAATGTGAAGGTGGGCGAGTTGCAGGCCACTGCGCTCGTTGACAAGCTCAAGGCCGATGGCGTGAAGCCCGGTGATGGCGGCATCCTCATGGCCAACGGCTCGCCCACCGACAACAACGCCAGCCAGTTCAAGGAGGGCGCCCACAAGGTCATCGACGCCAGCGGTTACAAGGTGCTCGCCGAGTTCGACACACCCGGGTGGGAACCCGCAAAGGCCCAGGACTGGGTGGCTGGCCAGCTGACCCAGTTCAAGGGCGAGATCAAGGGCGTGTATGCCGCGAATGACCAGGTTGGCGGCGCCGCAATCTCCGCCATGAAGGCGGCCGGTGTTTCGCCGCTTCCCCCGGTCACCGGCCAGGACGCAGAGCTGGCAGGCATTCAGCGCATCCTAGCAGGGGACCAGTACATGACCGTCTACAAGGCACTTAAGCCGGAAGCCGAAAAGGCTGCCGAGCTCGCCATCTCCCTGACCAAGGGCGAATCGCCGAAGGGCGACGTCACGGTGAAGACCAAGGGCGGAGCCGAGATCCAGTCGTTCCTGCTGACGCCCGTAGCGGTCACTGCGGACAACATTGAGGACACCGTGGTGAAGGACGGATTCTACAAGGCATCCGAGATCTGCACCGCAGATTACAAGGAAGCCTGCGACAAGGCCGGCATCAAGTAACACCCACACCAGCTCGGGGCTGCCGCAGGGCGGCCCCGAGCTGGTGTTCCCACGCCATTCGCCCGCTGGCCACCACCCGACTGATCGCCGACTTCAAGGAGATGCACGTGACGTTGCAAGCCTCGTCAATCCAGCACACCGGGCCCCAGGGGGAACCCGTGATCAGCTTGCGCGGCATCTCGAAAAGCTTCGGCGCGGTCAGGGCCTTGGACGTGGTCGACCTGGACATCTTCCGCGGTGAGGTCGTCGCGATTGTCGGTGACAACGGTGCAGGCAAGTCCACGCTCGTCAAAATACTGGCAGGGGTGCATCCACAAGATTCAGGCACCATCAGCTTCGACGGCAAACAGGTCTCGATCACGTCACCGGCAACATCCCGATCCTTGGGCCTGGCCACCGTGTTCCAGGACCTCGCCCTCTGCGACAACTTGGACGTGGTGTCCAATCTCTTTCTCGGCCACGAAGTTGGCAATTTCACCCTCGACGAAGAAGAGATGGAGAAGAGGTCGTGGGAGCTCCTGCGCCAGCTGTCCGCAAAGATCCCGTCCGTACGAATCGCTGTCGCCTCGCTCTCCGGCGGGCAACGCCAAACGGTGGCCATCGCCAGGTCGCTGATCGGTGAACCTGCGGTGGTCATCCTTGACGAACCAACGGCTGCCCTGGGAGTCGCGCAAACCGCGGAGGTGCTCAACCTCGTCGAGCGGCTGCGCGAACGCGGCCTCGGAGTGGTGCTGATCAGCCACAACATGGCGGACGTGCAGGCCGTCGCCGACCGCGTCGTCGTACTCCGGCTGGGACGCAACAACGGTGATTTCATGCTCGCCGATGTCAGCTACGAAGAGATCATCGCCGCGATTACCGGCGCCACCGACAACGCGGTGACCAGGCGGGCGAGCGCCCAGACAGGCAGCGGTCGAATGCGAGCTGCCGAACCGAGCGGCGGGGCGGAAGCTGTTGGGGCGGAGAGCGACGACGGAAACGGCCCGGGGGAGGACCTGACATCATGACCACGCCGACAAACCCTGTGACACCGAAGAAACCACTGGAACCGAAGCGTGCCGGAAAGCCACATCAAAAGACAGCCGAAACCCCGGCCAAGCTGGCCGCCGACCGGCAGGATGAGCGGCTCGCCCGGAATGAGGGCCTGGGCGGCGCCATCCAGTCCTTCCGCGTGCGGGTGGCCGGCGGCGACCTCGGCTCGCTGCCGGTGGTGATAGGCCTGATCGTCATTTGGGCGATCTTCCAGATCATGAACCAAAACTTCCTCTCCGCAAACAACCTGGTGAACCTGTCGCTGCAGTGCGCAGCCACCGGCACGATCGCGATCGGTGTGGTGCTTGTGCTGCTGGTGGCGCAGATCGACCTCTCGGTGGGCTCCATCAGCGGTCTCTCGGCCGCCATCCTGGGCGTGGGCATCACGGTCGGCGGCTGGCCGATCTGGCTTGCCATCGTGGTGGCCCTGGCCGCGGGCCTGCTGATCGGGCTCATCTACGCCGTCCTGTTCACCCGGTTCGGCGTGCCAACGTTCGTGATCACCTTGGCCGGGCTGCTCGCCTTCCTCGGCCTGCAACTGCGGGTGTTGGGGCCCAACGGGTCGATCAATCTGCCCTATGAGTCGTGGATTGTGCAGTTTGCGCAGCGCTGGTTTCTGCCACCGTGGCTCGCCATCCTGCTGGCCGTTGTTGCCGCGGGCGCCATGTTCGGCTCGGATTGGCTGCGTGCCAGACGACGCCGTTCGGCCGGACTGTCGACCGGCTTGGTGTCGTTGATGGTCATCAAGAGCGCGGCGCTGCTGGTGGTCTTGATTGTCGCCGTCGCTTATTTGGCGACCGACCGCGGAATCGGGCTGATGTTCCTGCTGTTCGTCCTGCTGGTCGTGACGATGAATTTCTTCCTGGGCCGCACCCGATGGGGGCGCTCGGTCTTCGCCGTCGGCGGCAACGTCGAAGCCGCACGGCGCGCAGGCATCAAGGTCAATCGCGTCTACATTTCGGTGCTCATGCTCGGCACGTTTTTCGCGGCACTGGGCGGTCTGCTTGCCTCGGCACGGCTGACTTCCGCGAGTTTGTCGAGTGGCGGCGGCGACACGAACCTTGTCGCCATTGCGGCGGCAGTCATCGGCGGAACGAGCTTGTTTGGCGGACGCGGAAGCGCCTATTCGGCGTTGCTGGGAATCCTGGTGATCCAGTCAATTTCCAACGGGCTGACCCTGCTGAACTTGGATTCGTCAATCCGCTACATGATCACCGGGGCGGTGCTGCTGCTCGCAGTCATCATCGATTCGCTGTCGCGCCGATCGCGTGCGAGCCACGGCCAGGCCTAGCGGGGACACGCCGGGCATGATCACGCCGGGGCCGCTCCCGGGCGACGTCCTGCCAGGGGCGTTGGGGGCGGGTCTGGGAGTTAGTTGTCGAAGCCCAGCGAATACGCGGCATCCAGATCACGCTGGGAGTAGGCGCGGAAGGAGATTTGTGTGGTGGTGGAGACCACTGACTTGACCTTGGAGAGCTTGTCGGCGATGACATCGGCCAGGTCTTCATGCTTCTGCACGCGGGCAATGGCGATCAAGTCCCATTCGCCCGTCACGGAGTAGACCTCGCTGATTCCCGCGAGTTCGGAGATTTCCTGGGCGGATTCGGGGATCCGTGTGGCATCAGTTTTGATCAAGACAAAAGCGGTGATCACAGGTGGGTTCCTTGTCATGTGGCTAATGGGAAATAGTGCTCATGTTGATCGTAACCCAATGAGCGCCGGGGCCACCGTCGGCGGATGCGCCTGTCGGTCGATGGAGGGTGCGGCGGTCAGCTGTCAGGGCCGCTGGTTGCGACGTGCCACCCAGGCTGCGATGAACCTGTGGCCCAGCAGGAAGACTGCCAGGACGATCGTGGCGACGATGACAAAGGGCAGTTCCGCAGTATTTCCGGAGGCAATGCGCAGGGCCATCCCGCCGGCCACCGTGATCAGCCACAGACAGATGCCCTGGGGCCGGATGCGGAGGGGTTGCTGCCACATGCGGCACACGAGCCAGCCGATGGCCAGGGATGCAAGGAAAGGCCATGCCGTCTCGAACACCCCTCCTGCCGTGAGGCTTTCCTGGTGCGAGCTGCGGCCCGAGAGGGCAAAGAGCACCACCAGCACAATGTCTGCGGCGGCTGCATAGAGAAGGATCTTGGACCCGGGGGTAGTCTTCGTTTCGTTCACCCTTGGAGTTTAGCCGCAATCCTGTGCAGTCCGTTTTCCTGACCGTCCGTCCCGGCAACCGCATTCTCGGGCGGCCAAAGCTACGGGTGGGTAGGCATTGTCGCAGGACGCCGGTCGATCTAGGCTTTTTCACAGGCCAATTGATTGGTGTGGAGCGCAGGGGAGTGGTGAACATGGCTGGCATTGGGACGTGCCTGTGGTTTGACGGGCAGGCCGAAGAGGCCGCAAATTTCTATGTGGGGTTGTTCCCCAACTCACGCATCGGCGAGGTATTGCGCTGGGGCGGGGACGGGCCGGGTGTGCCGGGGTCGGTGCTGACAATCTCCTTCGAGCTCGACGGCCGCAGTTTCCGGGGCCTCAACGGCGGTCCCGAGTTCACGTTCAGCGAGGCAATTTCCTTTGAGCTGTTCTTTGACACGCAGGCAGAACTGGACGAGAAGTGGAACGCCCTGACGTCCGACGGCGGCCAGGAGAGCCAGTGCGGTTGGCTCAAGGACAAATTCGGGGTGTCGTGGCAGCTGGTTCCGACCATGATGACGGGGGTGCTCAACGGCCCCGACCCGGACGGCGCGGCCCGCGCCATGCAGGCCATGATGGGCATGAAAAAACTGGTGATCGCCGAGCTTCAGGCGGCCTACGACGGCTGAGCTGGAATGGCCGGCATTAAATGTATTTCAAGAACCGCTGCGGGGCAGCCAGGAACGAGCGCCAGCTTTGCACGAGTTCCAGCTCTTCCCAGTTTTTGGCCCGCAATCCCCAAGGCCCCACCTCGTAAATGTCGGCACCCGGCAGGGAAGCCAACAGCGGGGAGTGGGTGGAAAGGATGACTTGAGAGTCGCCGTCGTCCAATAATTGCGTCAGGACACTGAGCAGCGAGAGGCAGCCGGAGAAGGAAAGTGCCGATTCGGGCTCATCCAGGATCCAGATCCCGCCGCCGCGAAATCTGTCGACGATCAGCTGCAGGAACGATTCGCCGTGGGACATCTCGTGGAAGCTGATGTCGGCCCGCCCGCCGCGCGGGTTGTCCTCCAAATAGGTGAAGAAGCCGTGCATGGTTTCGGCGCGCAGGAAGTAGCCGTACTTGCTGGTGCCGGCGTTGCGGACGACCTTCAGGTACGAGTGGAGGTCCGATTCGGTGGGGCGGCTGTGGTGCATGGCACCGGTGGAGCCGCCCTCGGGATTCACCCCGCAGGCCATGGCGATGCCCTCCACCAGCGTTGACTTGCCGGAGCCGTTCTCGCCCACGAAAACTGTGGCGCGGCCCAGGTTGATGCCTTCGCGCAGGATCTGCTGCACCGGGGCGAGGGTGGCCGGCCACGCGTCCGGGTCGGGCGGGTTGAAGTCGTTTCTGCCCACGTGGCGGATGGGAATTTCCCCAAACATCATGGCAGGTTGACCCGGTGCGCCGTCAGGGTCCGGCGGCCTGAGGCCGTCAGCAGCCTTGCGGGATCGTGATGTGTCATAACGCCATCCTGCCAGTCTTTGGGTGCCAGGTTGCTTTCGGCAGGAGCGTCAGTCCCGGTAGTGGGGCTGTTGCTCCCCTGGATTTGCCCGCACAACGTCAAGGCGGCCGTCCGCCAGGAGTGCCGCTATGGCGTCGCTGCTTGCGCCAATGCCAGCCCAGTGCGGGTCCACGTCCGAGGCTGCGCACCATGCGTGGTCGGCGGGCCAAATGAGGGCAGGGACCGGCAGCCACGGTTGACCGGGGGCCTGATCCTCCGGGGCAACGTCCCAAGTTCCGGCTTCCGAGACCTTTCCACTGTAGAGAAAGTAGGAGCGGTTGGGGACGTCGACCCGGGCCCCGGGCATGGCGAAGCCAAACCCGTCCCAGAAGCAAAAGAAGAGTTCGTCCGGTGTTGTTGTGTGTTTTCGCAGGGCAGCAACAGCAAATTCCAGCTGCTGCGTTTCCGTGGGTGCATCCGGGCCGGGGGCAGCGTGATTTTCGCTTTGTCCGGGCTGTGCCGGATCCGGGATGAACCGCAGCCGCGCATGCCCGTCGAAGCCGGCCGGACCAAAACCGACAAGCTGGTGCCATGGGAGCTGCGAGGACGTGATCCAGTCCGCTGCGGAGGAGTCGGTGCAAGGTTTAATGCCCATGGGATCACCCTACCCGCCCGCGAACGGGTGTATATTTCAAATCACTGCCCGCCTTCCGCCGGGCGGAGGTTCCCTGGAGGAGCACGCCATGCCGAACAGTGGCCTTGGTATCGATTCGTGGCCGCCCTCTGTCGCAGCGCGGCTGCTGGATTTAAGTGCCGACCTGGCCTGTGTGACAGGGGCTGACGGCCATTTTCGCGAGGTCACCGGCGACTGGACCGGCCTGCTCGGCTGGAACGCACAGGAGTTGTGCGCACGGTCGCTGGTTGAGCTGGTGCACCCGGAGGACGCCAGCGAGACGCAAACGCAGCTGAGGCGCGCAAGTGAAAGCGCCGCCGTCGTGTGTTTCCCAAACCGCCTCCTGGCCGCGGACGGCTCCACCCGGTGGCTGCTGTGGACCCTCGCCGGCGAGCCGCAAGAGCAACTCCTGCACGCCGTCGTGCGTGATCTGACCCCGCAGCACGAGGCAGCGGCCCGGATGCGTGAAAGTGAGCGGCGCTATCTTGACCTCATCGAATCCGCCCACGACATCGTGCAAAGCATCCTGCCCAATGGGCACTTCGGCTTCGTCAACCGGGCCTGGCACGAACTTCTCGGCTACACGCCCGCGGAGCTGCCCGGGCTGACCTTGTTCGACATTGTGGCTGAGGCCGACCATGACCATTGCATGTCCATCATCGGCCAAATCATCAGCGGACAGTCGTTCGACCATGTGGCGGTGACGTTTGTTGCCAAGGACGGGCACACCTTCCCTGTTGAGGGGAACGCGACGGGCAGATTCCTTGAGGGGCAGTTCGTCGCGACCCACACGTTCTTCCGGGACGTCAGCGACCGCAAACAAGCCGAAGCGCTGCAGGCCGCCTACCAACGGCAGCTGGAGGATGAGGTTGCCGAGCGTTCAGCCGCACTCATCCAAAGCGAAAAGCTGGCCACGCTCGGGCGGTTGAGCGCCGGCATGGCCCATGAACTCAACAACCCGGCCGCCGCTGCCCGGCGTGGGGCCTCGCTGCTGGAGGACTCGTTTTCCAAGACCTGCGGGGCCCTGCTGGACTTGGCCCGCGCGGCACAAAATCCCGCCGAGGCGGCCAGGCTGGGCGGGCTCATCGAACGGGCGGCGGTGCAGGCCAAGGACGCCGACCGGCTCGACCCGCTCACCCGCGGCGACCGGGAGGACGACGTCGAATCCTGGCTTTCCGCGCACGGGCTTGCCGATTCCTGGGAGGCCGCGGGATCGCTGGTGGACTTGGGCATGGATGCCGCCGGTCTTGACGAGCTTGCCGGCGCGTTTGGCCCCGACCACCTCGGTGCGGCAATCACGGCGCTGGCCGAGGCACGCAACGCGTACGGGCTCATCGCGCAGATCGGCCATGGTTCGGCGCGGATCTCGGCGATCGTGGCCGCACTAAAGGACTACAGCTACATGGATCGCGCCGCCGTGCAGGACGTGGACATCCACGACGGACTCGACGGCACCCTCGTCATGCTCCAATCCAAGCTCAAGCACGGCATCGAGGTGCACCGCGACTACGGCCCGGACGTGCCGCGCATCGAGACCCTGGGCAGCGAACTGAACCAGGTGTGGACCAATCTCATCGACAACGCCGCCGACGCCATGAACGGTTCGGGGCGCCTGACCATCCGCACCCGGGCCGCGGCGGGCGGGGTCGCCGTCGAAATTCAGGACGACGGCGGCGGCATCCCGCCCGGAGCGCTCGGCAAGGTGTTTGACCCGTTCTTCACGACAAAGCCGCCGGGGCAGGGCACCGGGTTGGGGCTCAATATTGTGTTCAACATGATCCGTGGCACCGGCGGCACCATCGACGTGCAGTCGGTTCCCGGGCGCACGGTGTTCCGGGTGTGGCTGCCGCTGCAGCGCCCGGCGGCTGCTCCGGGACAGGCAGCTCCGGGACAGGCTGCTCCGGGACAGGACGACGCGCAGGGACCGGGACAGGGACCGGGTCACGCGCAGCCGGGGAGCCGGCCATGACCGGGAACGCGCCAAACGGGCAGCATCAGGGCGCGCAGCACGAGCCGCCACCTCCGCAAGCCCCGCAGCGCCCGGCCCCGCAACGTCCGGTCATCCTCGCCGTCGACGACGATCCGGCCGTGCTCAGTGCAGTCCGCGGGGACCTGCGCAGCCGGTACGGCCGCCATTACAGGGTGCTGACGGCCGCCGGCGGTGCCGAAGCCATCGAGACTCTCAAGCGATTGAAACTGCGTGGTGACCCGGTCGCCGTCGTCGTTTCCGACCAGCGCATGCCGGAGGTCAACGGCACGGAGGTCCTCACGGCAGCCCTGGCGCTGTACCCCGAGCTGCGCACGGTGCTGCTCACCGCGTACGCCGACACCGACGTGGCCATCGGTGCGATCAACGAGCTGCACCTGGACTACTACATCCTCAAGCCCTGGGACCCGCCGGAGGAACGCCTGTTCCCCGTCATCGACGACCTCCTCGGGGATTGGCACGCCCACCACCAGCCCAGCTACGCCGTGACCCGCGTCATCGGCAGCCGCTGGTCGGCGCCCACCCACGAGATCCGCGACTTCCTGCAACGCAACCAGATCCCCATGCAATGGTTCGACGTCGATGCCAGCGAGGAAGGCCGGGCGCTGCTCGAGGCGGCCGGCGACGACGGGTTGCCGCTCGTCATCACCGCGGACGGCACCACACTGCACATGCCCGACGTCGGAACCCTGGCCGCCGCGCTGGGCCACAAAACCCATGCCGATGCCGAAGCCTTTGATTTGGTGATTGTCGGGGCCGGTCCCGGGGGCCTGGCTGCCGCCGTCTACGGCGCCAGCGAGGGGTTGCGGACGGTCTGTGTCGAGCAGCTTGTGCCCGGCGGCCAGGCCGGCCAATCTTCACGCATTGAGAACTACCTGGGTTTCCCCACCGGCATCTCCGGGTCTGACCTTGCCCGGCGGGCAGTGACCCAGGCTCGGCGGTTCCACGTCGACGTGGTGGCGCCGGCAGCTGCGGTGGGCCTGGACCTGACCGGTCCATACCCGCGGGTGGAATTGGCCGACGGATCGGCAATCAGTGCCGGCGCCGTCATCCTCGCCTGCGGCGTTGCCTACCACAGCTTGAATGTGCCCGGCAGTGCCGATCTGGAGGGCCGCGGCGTGTTTTACGGTGCCTCAATGAGCGAGCGGGACACCGTGGGCGGTGAGGACATCGTCGTCGTGGGCGGGGCAAACTCGGCCGGGCAGGCGGCCGTCTACTTCTCCGACTATGCCCGCTCCGTGACCATCCTGTGCCGGGCGGGCGAGCTGGGCGCGAAGATGTCCGCCTACCTCGTGGACCAAATTGCCGCACGTCCCAACATCACCGTGCGCTGCGGGGCAGCCATCGAATCGCTGGATGGGGCGGAGCGGCTGGAGGGCGTGAGAATTCGCGGTGGCGCAGGCGGGGTGCCGGAGCTGGTGGCCGCCTCGGCGTTGTTCGTGTTCATTGGTGCCTCGCCACGCACCGACTGGCTTCCACCGCAAATCGTCCGGGACTCCCGCGGCTTCATCCTCACCGGGCCCGCACTCGACGGCTCCACCGGCCGCCACCGCACGGCCGACGGCGAGCGCGACCCGTTCCTGTATGAGACGAGCGCCCCGGGTGTGTTCGCCGTCGGGGATGTGCGGGCCGGCTCGCTTAAACGGGTCGCCTCAGCCGTCGGGGAGGGATCGGTCGCCGTCCAGTTCGTGCACCAGGTCCTGCGCAGCTGAGCGTCCCGCGTGCCTCACCCAAAGTGCTCGCGACACTCTCCGGCTGTGTGGCCTGTGCCCCCGTGGACGCCAGACTCTCGAGGACAGGCCCTGGAATTGGACCCATGCTGCAAGGAAAACCGTGAACTGCACGCCGCCGCATAGCTGGAAGCGGCCCTGGAGCACGGGGATGAGCAGGGAAAGGCTCTGCAAAGCGCTCTCCGCTGAGGACAATCCGAGCTTCGCCACCATCTGCAAGCTCGCCAAAGCCCCTGGTCTGCGCATTCATTTCAAATCGTCCGCCTGATTGCAGAAGCGGGAACACCAGCTTTGCTGCTGGCGCATCCACGAAAATTCGAGCTGGATGCGTCGGGTTCGCCGAAACTGGCCGGTCGACACGTGTCGGCGTCAAGTGGCCGGGGAACTCTTGGGGATAGACCAAGGGGGCTCGCCAGACTGAACCAACGACGACGGTGCCGCTCCCAGCGGAAGCCCGGCAGCCGTCGTCGTGCATCAGGCTAGGTGGCCAAGGCCCCGCCTTCCACCTGGGACTCCTCCTCGGCCTCGTCAATGTAGTGCTGGACGGTGGCCACGGGCAGCCGCGGTTCTGCCTAGGAAAATACGACGATGCCGTAGACGGCGAAAACCACGAGATGGGCCGCGCCGTGCATCGCTGTCACCTTTTTGGCCGCAAATGTCGAAACAGACAGCAGCAAGGAGACGCCCAGGAGCAAGAGCTCCGCCGGTGATTCACCGAGCACCACCGCCTGGCCGGTCAGCAGGCCAATGATGAGAACGGCGGGAATCGTCAGGCCCACGGTGGACACCAGGGCGCCGTGGCAAAGGTTGCTGACACGCTGGATCTCGCCGTTCAATGCTGCCCGCACCGATGTGATCGATTCCGGCAGGAACACGATCATGGCGATGAGGATGCCGGACAGGGCTGTCGGTGCGCCGATGCGGTCAAGGCCGTCGTCCAGAAGGGTGGCCATGTCGTGCGAGAGCAGCACGATCGGCAGGACCGTGACGACCAGCAGGGAGATCCGCAGCAACAGCTCGGTGCGGTGCTCGGCCATGACCGCAGAGATGCGAACACTGGAGCTCGCGGGGCGTAGTGGGTTGGTTGTGCCGCGCGGGGTCTGGGCGGCGGTAAGGCGTGGGTCGACTTCCCGGAAGCTGTCGGCTTGTTTGCCCATCTGCTGGAAGAGGAAGAAGCCGTAAAGGGCCAGGGTGAGCACGATGATGGGGATTTCCTGCCCCTGGGTGTAGGACCCGGATTCGCCAATCAGCGCGGGCAGCGCGAAGGCCAGGGAGATCAGCACGATCAGCAGGGCAAGATAGGCGGAGGTGCCCGTGCGATTGTGGGCCAAATTGCCGTGTTTCAGGCCGCCGACGAGCAGGCTGAGCCCGACCACGGCGTTGAGGATGATCATCGACACGGCCATCACCGAGTCCCGGGCGATGGTTGCGTGCTCGCCGGGTCCAAGCATGACGGCAGAAATGAGCACCACCTCGATCAGCACGATCGAGAGCGTGAGGACCAGCGACCCATAGGGGTCCCCAAGCCGTTTGGCAAGATGTTCAGCCTCGTGAACCACTCCGAACGCACAAACCAGAATGACGCCCACGATGACGGCGAGCGCAGCGACCAGCAGTGGTGCAGGCACCGGCGGCTCCAGCAGTGGACCGGCAAACACCAATCCGATGACGGCGCCCCAGCCGATGGCGAGCCGCACGATGGCTGTGGGGGTGAGGATGGACCGGACAGTTGAGGAAACCATGGGGTGATCCCTTTTCGACGGGGTCGTCCCCGTGACAAGTAAACGAACGGGCCGTCCCATCCGCAGCGCTGCTGTGACGCACAACGGCCGTCCCGCAGGATTCATCCCAAGCGAGAAGGTGTTGTGTGCGGCAAGGCAGCAACTTCCGCTCCCAGCCTAGGGCACGCACAAAGTGAAGGTGCAATCCCGCCGCCGGTGAGCAGCAACAATTTCCAGCCACTTTTCGGGTTCATGCAGCGGCCGCAGGACTAGCATTGATAGTTAGCAGAGGTAACCAATTCCCCTGCCCCGACAACAACCGAGGGGCTGGCAAGCGTGGTTCAGGCGAAGGTGCGGGCAAGCGAGCGCAGAACTATTCGAAGAACCCGGGAATTGGCCAGTCCGCACTACAAGTGGATCGCCCTGTCCAACACCACCCTTGGCGTCCTCATGGCCACCATCAACGCCTCAATCCTGCTCATCGCGCTGCCCGACATCTTCCGCGGCGTCGGGATCAACCCGCTGGCCCCGGGCAACACCAGCCTGCTGCTGTGGCTGATCATGGGCTACATGGTGGTGACCGCCGTGTTGGTGGTCAGCTTTGGCAGGCTGGGCGACATGTATGGCCGGGTGAAAATGTACAACGCGGGCTTCGCCGTCTTCACGGTGTTCTCGATCCTGCTGGCTGTGACGTGGCTGCAGGGTGTGCCGGCCGTCATGTGGCTGATCGTCATGCGCATCCTCCAAGGCGTCGGAGGCGCGATGCTGATGGCCAACTCGAACGCCATCATCACCGACGCCTTCGGTGTGGACCAGCGGGGCCTGGCTCTGGGCTTGAACCAGGTGGCGGGCATTGCCGGTTCATTCCTGGGGCTGATCATTGGCGGACTGCTTGGCCCCATCGACTGGCGGCTGGTCTTCCTTGTCTCCGTCCCAGTGGGCGTTTTTGGCACCGCCTGGGCGTACCTGAAGCTGCATGAGAACGGCATCCGGCAGCCGGCACGGCTCGACTGGTGGGGCAACATCAGCTTCGCCGTGGGCTTGATCGCCGTGCTGGTCGGCATCACCTACGGCATCCAGCCCTACGGCGGCCACACCATGGGCTGGGGCAACCCGTGGGTGCTGGCAGCGCTGGTGGGCGGCGCCGTCGTGCTTGGCTTGTTCGTCGTCGTGGAGAACCGGGTGGCCGACCCCATGTTCGAACTCTCGCTGTTCCGCATCCGGGCCTTCACCGCGGGCAACCTCGCGAGCCTGCTGTCGGCGATCGGCCGCGGCGGGCTCATGTTCATCCTGATCATCTGGCTGCAGGGCATCTGGCTCCCGCGCCACGGCTACAGCTTCGTGGACACACCGCTCTGGGCCGGCATCTACATGCTGCCGCTGACGGCCGGCTTCCTCGTCGCCGGGCCCATCTCCGGCGCCATTTCCGACCGCCGCGGTGCCCGGCTGCTGGCCACCGGCGGCATGGTGGTGGCCGCGCTGAGCTTCGGCTGGCTGCTGCTCCTGCCCGTGAACTTCTACTACTGGACGTTCGCCCTGGCACTGCTGCTGAACGGGATCGGCATGGGCTTGTTCGCCGCCCCCAACCGCGCCGGCATCATGAACGCCCTGCCGCCCAACCGCCGCGGCGTGGGCGCCGGCATGAGCACCACCTTCCAGAATTCTGCCATGGTGCTGTCCATCGGCATCTTCTTCTCCCTCATGGTCACGGGCCTGGCCCGCACCCTCCCGGCCACCCTGAGCGCCGGGCTGACGGCCCATGGTGTTGCCGCGGTCGACGCCGGACGGGTCGCCAACCTGCCCCCGGTCTCCGTCCTGTTTGCCTCACTGCTGGGCTACAACCCCGTCCAGACCTTGTTGGGTCCTGCCGCGCTGGCCAAGCTTCCCCCGTCCGACGCCGCATACCTCACCGGCCGCGGCTTTTTCCCGGCACTGATTTCCGGCCCCTTTGCGGACGGGCTCGCCGTCGCGTTTGGCTTTGCGATCGTTGCCTGCCTCGTGGCGGCGATGGCTTCGGCACTGCGGGGAGGCAAATATGCCTACGGTGACGGGTCGGGCGCCGGGTACGGGGACGGGAACATGAACGCCACCGGAGTGGGTGCCGATCATGCCGCCATCGCGGCCAGCTCAGCCGTCTCGGCCGCGTCCGGTGCGCGAGATCGGTGGCAACCCGCAGCGACTTTCCCTCCACAGCACCGAACCCGCCCAAAATAGTGGGCTCGCCCAACATCGGACGGTGATTGCGCAAAAAGACGGTTGTCTGCCACCCGCTTTTTACGCAAACAGCGTCCCTTTTGCGATGGTGGTGCCCAAACCGGCGGATGACCCCGTTCCTGCGGCCCGAACAGTCCACGTGAAAGATTAGAACACTAATTCGAACACTGATTCGAACGCGTTGGCAGCGTCGGTGGCCTGCTGGACCGATACCTGTGGTTCCTCAGTGCAGCGCTCGCAGGTAGCGTCTGCGCACGACTTTCTGGATGATCATCAGGAGGGGAAACAAGGCCCGCCACGGCTGCTGCGGTGCCGCCCGCGTGAGTGACCGGATGGTCAGGTGCACCTCATCACCAAAGCGGTGCACGATGAACGCCTCCTCGCCACTGACGGGATGCCCCGGCAGCGTGCGATAGGCGAAGCCCACCCGGTCGGGAGTGTCCACCACCCTGATTACCTCCACCGGCTAAACGACCTTGACGCCGAGGAAGCTGGCGGTGACGTTGACCTGGTCGCCTTCCGCCACGGGTCCCGGCGCATCCACGGTAAAGCCGCTGCGTGTCTTCACCGTCCAGCGCAGCACATCGGCTGAAACGCGCTGCCACAGCTCCTCGCCCGTGCCCAGCTGCGCCGTTTCGGATGACACCCGGTAGCCGCCATGGTTGAGGGACCAATCGCTGCGGGCCGGCATGGTCAGGCTGCGCCGCCGTTCTCCCTGCGCCGCCCATGCCGGCCCCTCCTGGTCATGCAGCCACGTCTGGCGTGAGGCGGGTTCGCCGCTGACATCGCGGAGCCAGTACGTCGCATCCGGGTCCCAGCCCGCCAACACAGTGGAGTGGCTGTCGTCGACGGGGATGGCAACACCCGCCGTTGTCAGGTAGCCGCCCATGGTGAGGTGCACGCCGTCGTACTTGTCCTGGAATCGGGACCAGTCAGGCATGACCCAGGAACCGATCCGCCCGGTGGTGCGGTACCAGTCGTGGCGTTTGGCTGCGGTGACCTCCAGCGAGTGCTCGCGGCACAGCTGAGCCCACGCCCCGGGGGAATCGATCTCCAGGATCCGCGCACCGTACGGCGCATGCAACTGCTCAATGGCGGCTTCCGTTTCGCCGAATCCGTCCTCCACGAGCCACAGGCCCGCAGGACCAAGGGCGCCCAATGAGCGCGTGCTGCTGGCCAGGCCCGACGGCGGCCGGGACCACCACGTGCCGCTGAAGTTCGCCGTCGGGTCGCTCGGGCGGTCCGTGGCGGAGCGAACTTCCTCCGCCATTACATCCAGGCGCCACTGCTCGAGCGTCTCCGCAGCGCCCTTGCGCTCCGGAGGGGGACGGGACAGATCGTCAACAAAACTGACAGTCCACTGTGTGGCGGGATCCAGGGGCGCCTTCCACCAACCAGTGTGGGGCGATTTCGCCAGCAACTGTGCGAAGCGGTGGAGGGCGCGGCGCATTACGGGAGTCGCGGCCAGGACGTCGTCGCCATCCGGTTCCTGCCAATAGCGTGCCGAGTTCACGGTGGAACAGAGCGCTTCGAGGAGGCCGGTCTCGGTGAGCAGGGGGAGCGGCACGGCGTCAAGCAGGGCCGCCGCCTCATGGGGAGTTGGTGTGGGCAGTTCGGCATCCGATCCGGGGCCGACCATGACAACGGATCGCCCCCGGCCGGGGTCAAGGTGGTAGGAAGCGTAAAACCGGGCCATGCCAAAATCGCTCTGGCCGGCTTCCACGGAAGCTGCCGTGGCGGCCATGTCAGCGAGCTCGAGGCACAGGCGCCGGCCGCGGGGTCCGGCAAGCAGCGCAGCGGGATCCAAGTCAGCGGGATCCAGATCAGGCGGGCCCGGCGTGGCGGGTGTCGGTGTCATGGGGTCAGCCTACCCGGAGGGCGCTCGCGGCCAGGGGCGTGCCTCTTCGGGCTGAAACCGTCAGGCGTGCAGAGTTCAGTCCAGCTGCACCCGGCAGCTCTTGCCTGTCAGCTCCCCGTTCCCGGTGAACTCGATGGTGAGGTGCTTGACTCCTGCGGGCGGTTCCGGCAGGAAGGTCCAGGAACCGTCCCATTCCGTGCCGGTTCCCGCCCACCGTCCTGCCACGCAACGGTAGACGGTGTCGTGATTGTCGGTGATGTCCGCCTTGACCGCGCTGAGGACTGCCTGGCCGGGCATGGTCGGGGGCGGGCCCGCCTTGCCCTTGCCGTGGAGCTTTTGCTCGGCGACCCATGCCTCGACTTCTTGGAGGTGCGCGATGTCCCTGCGCTGAGTCTCCAGATTCCGGGGTGCCTCAAGCCCGATCCTGACGCCGCGCTCGCCGCCAGTGGCACCAAGATGCTCGGGGACGTCACGGACTAGCGAGACACCCGCCAGCCGTACGTCGATGCCTTCGTTGCTCGCGACGATCAGGTCCCCGGGTGCCCACACAATGGTTGTCATAAAAGCAGCCTAACGGCGGGATCGCATCAAAACTAGGCTTGCGACTTGCGGGCGGCCCACCCTGTGCGGTGCCCGCGCACGACAAGGTCGCCGCGGCGTTCCAGGGACTCCGGCCCGTCGCCCAGCAGGACCTCCAGCGAGGCGAGGTCTGCAGGCGCGGCGCTGCCTGCGAGCGCATTCCGCATCCGGCCCAGGAAGGTGCGTGCATAGCGGGCGGCGAGTTCCGGCGTCGAGCTTCCCGTGGTGGGGAAGTGGCGGCGTTCGACGGCGGATCCGGCACGTTCCAGCCCGGCCGTCCACTCGGGGTACTGGTTCCAGCCGTTGCTGGCCAGCGTTGCGTGCAGGCGGGCTTCCAGGCCGGGCTCGACGGCGGACCCCGCAGGAGGCGTCTCGGGAAGGAAGCTGGGCAGGCTGTCCATCTCGACAATGATGAGCAGGCCGCCGGGGTTCAGTGCCTCAAACATCTCGGCCATGGCACGCTCCGGATTGGTGAGTTCGTGGAGCGAGGAGGAAGCCCACATGAGATCGGCAGTTGCGCTCGCAGGCCAACCCTCGTCGAGGTCTGCCTGCAATCCAGCCACCCGGCCGTCAAGCCCCTGAGCTGCGGTTGCTTCCAAGGTCGCGGACAGCATGGTCGCGGACTTGTCGAGGGCGGTGATGTGGGCGTTGGGGAAGCGGCGGGCCAGCGCCAGGGTGCCAACGCCGGATCCGGCGCCGACGTCGATGATCGAAGCTGGCTTCTGCGCGGAAAGGTCCGCAGCCCACGCCGTGGCCTCCTCCAAGTAGGAGCCGAGGATGCGTGCGTCCAGGTCAAGCGTCTCCGCGAGTTCCGCGCCGCTCGGGTGCGCGTGGCCCTCGCCGTGCTGGTCGTGGCCGTGCCCGGCCCTGCCGTGTGAGTGGCCGCCGTGTGAATGTCCGTGGTGTTGTGCGTGTTCAGTCATGCTTCGACGGTAGCGGTTCCCTGCGGCTAACGCATAGACTAATGCGCATGACGCAAGAAACCGATGTTGATGCCGTAATTCGCCAGCGCATCCGCAGTCTCCGCCTTGCCCGCGGCTGGTCCCTGGACAACCTCGCCGGCCGCTGCTCACTCAGCCCCTCAACACTCAGCCGCATTGAAACCGGCCACCGGCGCATAGCGCTCGACCAGCTGATCCCGATATCCCGGGCGTTCGGCACCACGCTGGATGCGCTGGTGGAATCCGCCGGCGACGAGGACGTCGTCATCCGTCCCCAGCCCGGACACTCCCAGGGCCTGACCACCTGGATACTCTCCACCGACGACGGACTGCACGGCAAAACCGTCGCCAAAATGCGCATCACCCCCGAGCGCCCGCAACAGCCCGGCGTGCACCCCGGCCGCGACTGGTTCACCGTCCTGTCCGGCATTGTCCGCCTTGAGCTGGGGGAGCGGACCATCCTCGTCCACCCCGGCGAGGTGGCCGAGTTCTCCACCATGGTCCCGCACGCCATCTGCGCCCACGAAGGCCCCGTGGAAATCCTCAGTATTCTCAACCACGACGGCGGAGTCGCCCACCTGCACGGCGGGGCGCGCCCGGCGTAGCGGTCACGGCTGTTACGGGGCTGCGGGCTGCCCATTGGGTCCGGAGGGATTGCCGTACCAAACACAGATCAGTTATTATAACAATATGACTGCATCGACGGGCGTTCCCCTCTATCTCCAAGTTGAACATGCCCTGGTTGCCCGCTTGGCGGACGACTTGAAGCCCGGTGATCGGTTGCCAACAGAGGACGAGCTGATCCAGCAATTCGGCGTGAGTCGCATCACGGTGCGGCGGGCTGTGCAGAACCTGGCCGCTCGTGCTTTGGTGGTGACCAAACCCGGTCGTGGAACCTTCGTTGCCGCACCGAGAATCCGCCAGCCCCTCACGGAGCTGACCGGGTTCGTCGAAGACATGGAAGCGCATGGTCTCGCGGCCACCGCACGGGTGCTCACGATCCAGGAGGTGCCGGCTCCGCCAAACGTGCGTGCAGCGCTCGATCTGCCGCTGGGGTCAGCGGTCACTTTCATCGAACGGGTGCGCCTGGCAGGCGGGCATCCAGTCTCTTTCGATCGCACTTACCTCATTCCGGAGCTGGGCCGCCTGATTGCCAAGGACGATCTGGAGACCGAGCCGATCTTCACCCTGCTGGAGCAGCGGCACGCCACTCCGTTGGTTGAGGCGTCGTATGCCTTGCAGGCCGTGGTGGCTGACGCAGACGTGGCAGAAGCGCTTGAGATGGACGTAGGGGGTGCTGTTTTCCGTATCGAACGTATCTCATATACTGTCGGGAATCGCCCGGTGGACTATGAAGTGCTGCATTACCGGGGTGAGGCGATCACGTTCACCACACGCCTGCCCCGCAGCCCCGCCTCACCGGAGGCCGGGCAGTGAGCCCGGACCAGTTCTTCTTTCTCTTTGCTGCGGCACTGGCAGCCGGTGCTTTGGGGAGTGCTTTGGGGATGGCGGGCGGGATCTTTGTGGTCCCGGTTCTGACCCTGTTCGCAGGGGCGTCGTTTCCCGTTGCCGTTGCGGTCAGCCTCATCTCAGTGATCGCCTGCTCCTGCGCCAGTGCACCGCAATTCCTGAAGGCCGGACTGACCAATCTGCGTCTGGCGGTCGTGCTGGAAGTTGCCACAACATTTGGTGCGCTGGCCGGAATTCTGATGATCGGGCTGGTGCACGACCAAGTCCTGTATGGCATCTTCGCCACCGTGCTGCTGGTCTCGGCGCTGCAGATGTTCCTGGGGCGGCGTGCCCGCGTGCCCCTCACCTCGGACCGCACCTCCCAGAGACTGCGCCTGGCTTCCGCCTATACTGATCGCGACGGGACAACCGTCACCTACCAGGTCTCGCGAGTGCGGTTGGGGCTTTCGTTCATGTTCGGCGCCGGGCTGCTGTCCGCCTTGTTGGGCATCGGCAGCGGGGTGCTGAAAATTCCAGCGATGGATGCGGCGATGCGACTGCCCATCAAGGTATCTTCAGCCACGGCGAACCTCACGATCGGAGTCACCGCTTGCGGAACAGCCGCCGCGTATCTGCTTGCCGGCAACGTTGACCTTTCCCTCACCGCCCCCGTCGTCCTGGGCTCGGTCGCCGGCTCCATCCTCGGGGCCCGCATCCTGGTCAGAGTTGCCGGTCCCGGCCTGCGCACGGTCTTCATGGTCGTGCTCCTGGCCCTGGCGGTCCCCATGGCCATGAACGCCTTCGGCCTGCAGATGGGAGGCCTGTCATGACCGAGGTTGCCACCACCGTCAGCGCCACAGACCGGTCGCTTTCGCGCCGAATCGCCGTCCTGATGCGCTGGGGCACACTGACGGCCACAGTCCTGCTCATTGCCGGGGCAATTCTCGGCTGGTGTGCTCTGGCTCCGGCGTCATCCGTGGCGGTCGTCGCCGGGTGCGGCGTCCTCATCCTCTTGCCTGTCATTCGGTTGCTGCTCATGCTGATCAGTTTTGCCCGTCGCACGGACAAACCCTATGTGGGCATCACTGTCCTGGTGCTTGTCTTCATTCTCACCTCTGCAGTCACCGGACTGATTCTGTAACAAGCGCTCCTGCTGCGGCGGCACGTGCCCCGGCGGGCTCACCCCATTTGCACGGCGCCCCAGGCAAGGGTGGCGATCAACACCGAAGACAGCAGCGCCACCAGGAGGGCGCGCCATCCGGTGCGGATGAGCTCGCCCAGCCGCACTGCTGTGCCGAGGCCGAAAAGCGCCATGGCCAGCAACGCGGTCTGCACAGTGTCGGCCGCGTCAATGACCTCAACGGGCACGGAAACGAAAGTGCGGATCAGCATGGCACAGATGAATCCGACGACGAAGAGCGGCACGATCGGGGGATGCTTGGTGCCGGCCTCTGGCGCACCCTCCCGGCGTCGCACGACAAATGAGGTGATGGCGACCATCGGGGCGAGCATCAGCACGCGGGTGAGCTTGACGACGACGGCGACAGCAAGCGCGGCTGAACCGGCGACCTGGGCGGTTGCGACGACTTGGCCCACGTCATGCACGCTCGCACCAACCCAGTGCCCGAACTGCAAGTCGCTGAACCCGAGCGGATGCCAAAACCACGGCAGCACCGCGATCGCCAAAGTTCCACACAGCGTGACGAGCGCAATCGGGGTGGCCGTCTCCTCATCCTTGGATTTGGCGACGTGGCTCATCGCACCGATTGCGGACGCGCCGCAAATGGAGAATCCTGTCGCGATCAGCAGCGGCTGGTGGCCTGGCAGCTTGAACAACCGCCCCAACCACAACGTCACACCAAAGGTGACCGCCAGGACCGCCACTACAGTGACGATTGAAATCCAGCCGAGGTGCACAATGTCGAGCAGGCTCAGTTTCAGCCCGAGAAGCACAATCCCCAGGCGCATGAACCTCTTGGCCGTGACGCTCAAGCCCGCGGCGAGGACACCCGCCAGCGCCCGGCGGACGAAGGGGATCTGGGCGGTCAGGATGCCGATCATCACGGCGGCCGTAAGGAGCGGGATCGCAGGCACAAGCCCATGGATGCCCCAGGCGAGCGTTGCTGCGGCAGCGGCTGCAGCGACGCCGGGCACCGAAGCCACAACACCGTTCAACCGTGCGCGCATGGGACGCGGAGGGTCGGCAAGTGGGCTGCTGTGACCGGGGTGGTGGGGCATCATCTTTGTTGAACTCATGGAATCCACTCTCGCCGCTGGCATGAGGGTGCGGTAGGGGGCGTATCGTTGTTGGGACACAAGTCAAAGTTGTAGGAGGCGTTCTTGCTCGGTCCCCATGTCCCCGACCTCGCCGGACTGGAAATACTCGTTGCCGTGGGCGAAGTTGGGAGCCTGAGCCGCGTCGCCGAGCTCCTTGGCGTCTCTCAGCAAGCCGTCTCCTCACGGGTGCGATCGTTGGAGGGGCAGGTCGGTGCCTCACTCATTGCACGGTCTGCACGAGGCTCTGCGCTGACTGCGACGGGGGCGGTGATTGCCGGGTGGGCGTCGGAGGTCCTTGCCGCGGCGGAGCGGTTGGAAGCCGGCATTGAATCGATCCGTTCTGAGGCGATGCGCCACCTCGACGTCGCGGCAAGTCTCACTGTCGCGGAGTACCTCCTGCCCCGCTGGCTGCTCGCCCTGCGTGACCGGCAGGAGTCGGCAGGCCAGGTGGTGACCAGAATCGGGCTGACGGCGGCAAACAGTGAAGCCGTGATCGCTCTCGTACGCTCCGGATCAGTACCGCTGGGGTTCATTGAAACACCCGATATTCCGGCCGATCTGCGAGCCGCAACCATTGGGCGCGACACGCTGCAGGTTGCCGTATCCCCAACTCACGCGTGGGCGCGCAGACGGAAGCCGCTGACAGCGGAGGAACTGGCCAACACTCCGCTGATCTCACGCGAGGAAGGCTCGGGAACCCGCAAGGCACTTGAGTATCTGTTCGATCGTCCAGGAGCGACAGGTGTCCTGGTGCCGCCGCGCCTGGAACTTTCCAGCACGGCCGCAGTCCGGACCGCGATAGCCTCCGGGGTGGCCCCCGGGGTCCTGAGTTCATTGGCCATCGCCGACGATCTGGCCCTCGGGCGCCTGGTCGCAGTCGAAGCGACCGGGGTCAAACTTACAAGAACCCTGTCGGCGGTATGGTCAAGCGGACCGCGGCCGTCCCAGCCGCCGGCACAGGACCTGATCGCCATCGCGCGGAAGCACCGTTGGGCTGGCTAGGGAGTCGGCCTGGAGCACGGGTTCAAGGTCCCCATGAAGGTGCGGTAGGCGCGGATCGTTTCCACACCGTTGCCGAGCACCACGTGTGAGTCGACCATCTTGACGAACACGTCGTGTTGTTCAATAGTCATCGCGCGGCAGCTTCGTGCTTGTCCGGGTGCCGGAACGTCTTCGCATTGTAATGATACATTGAGACAAACAGCAAACAAAGGAGTGTCATGGATGCCTCACCCGCCATTGCCTGGACCGTCATGGCATTGTTGGCCGCCCTTTTTTCGGTGGGCCTGCTAACAGGACGAACCAAGCGCTCCCAGGAAAGGCGGGTGTTCACGTTTTGGCAGCGGGTTGGGCTGCCCATGGGGACGGAACAAATCAACGCCTCGGTCCAGCGCAGGCTGCGCCGCAGTGCGACTGCCACCTTGCTGGGTGCCCTGGCAGGTCTGCTGGCAGCTGCGGTGGCCCTGCTGTTGCTGCCCAATTCCGCCAGCACATTTGAATACTTGTGGCTCGTGGTCCTCCCCGCCGTCCTTGTTTGCGCGACGTTGTTTGACGTTGTCCTGGCCCTGCGGGATTCCCTTTTTGTGCAGCGGCCGGACGCCCCGCGAATGGCACGGACTGTGGCCGTCACGGCTGCCGACTATGTGAGTCCCTGGCGGCTGCGGCTTGCCCCGCTGCTGGTGCTGTTGGCAGCGGCCCTTGCCGCTGCAGGCTTGATCCTGGGCGTGGCAGGTGAGGTCGACATGGGCCACTTCCTGCGCAGCCTTGCCCTTCCCTCCCTCCTTGCGTCGGTGTTGGTCCTCTGCGGCACGGTCTTCGCCGCGCGCAGGATCCTGGCACACCCCCAGCCGGTCAGCGATCCGCTGGAACTTGCCTGGGACGACGCCCTGCGGGCGGAAACCTTCAGGAAGATGGGTCTGTTGGCGGCAGCCGTCGCCTGGCTCGCCCTGGCTGCGGGGGCGATGGGAATCCTCGGGGCGTTTGCGGCCCCCGGCGGCACCGATGGCTCAGTGCCCGGGTCTGCCCTCACCGAACTGCTCTTTACCTGGGGATATCTGGCCATCCTCGCAGTCTTCACTTTTGGTGGCGCAAGCAACTACTTCCGCTACCGACTATGGCGCAACCTCGCCCCGGCGCTCCCGCCATCACCGGGAGCGACCAGCCATGCTGTTGGTTGACCCCCGTTCGCCGGTTCCCCCGTTCGAGCAGATACGCGTGCAAATCCTGCAACTCATCCAGGATGGCAGCATGGCACCCGAGAATCGGCTGCCGACGGTGCGCAAGCTCGCCGCCGATCTGGGCCTTGCCCCCAACACTGTCGCGCGGGCCTACCGGGAACTTGAACTCAACGGCGCCATTGAAACCCGCGGGCGCCACGGCACCTTTGTCGCAGCCCATGACGATCCGGTGCACCAACAGGCGCAAAAAGTGGCCAGGGAATTTGCCCATCAAATCCGCGCCCTTGGACTGGGCAGGGACGATGCCTTGGCACTGGTGAATGAGCAGTTCCCGGCGCCGGTGACAGGAAGGTGAGACGTTCACTTCCTGTTTCCGCACTGGTCTTGCGGCGTAGGAGGCCCGGCCAATTTGCCCACCTAGTGTCAGTCCGGAAGGCAGCCCGACAGGGGCCGCAACATCATGGAGGCAGCAATGACGGAGAACACCAACTCAGTGAAATTCAGTCGCAGGACAGCGTTGGCAACGGCGGGCACATTGGGAGCGCTGGGCATCACCATGGCAACGGCAGCCGCCGGCAACGCAGCACCCGGCGCCAAGGCGCCGAAGCCAACGCTGGCATTCCGACCCGACGGATCGTTCAAGATTGTCCAGTTCAACGACACCCAGGACGATGAGCAGACCGACCGCCGCACGGTTGAACTCATGGAAAAGACCCTCGACTCCGAAAAGCCTGACTTTGTGGTCATCAACGGGGACGTCATCAACGGCGGCTGCGACACCGAACTGGAGGTCCAGCAGGCACTGAACCACGTCGTGCTGCCCATGGAAAGCCGCCAGATTCCCTGGGCCGTGACTTTTGGCAACCACGACGAAGACTCCGCGGCACGCAGCGGCATGACCGAGGCCAAAATGCTGGCGTTCCTGCAAAGCTACGAGTTCAATATCAACTCCGAAAACATCGAGGGACTGACCGGCACCTCCAATTCACAGCTGCTGATCAAGTCCGCAAAGTCCAAGGACCCGGCGTTCGGCATCTGGCTGATTGACACCGGCCGCTACGCACCTGAGAACATTGCCGGCCAGAACTTTGAGGGATACCCGGACTGGGACTGGGTGCGCATGGACCAGGTCGGCTGGTACCGCAAGCAGTCGCAGGCCGTGGAGAGCAAATACGGCAGGAAAATTCCCTCGCTCATGTGGGGCCACATCGCCCTCCATGAACACCGCAACATGTGGTTCGCCAGCCTTGACTCACGGACGGATGCGGACCACGCCCGCGCAGTCGCCAAGCACGCCATCGTCGGCGAGCGCAATGAGGACGAATGCCCCGGGCCCATCAACTCAGGATTGTTCAGCGCATTCCTGGAACGAGGGGACGTGTTGGGCTATTTCGTGGGCCACGACCACGTCAACTCCTATGCAGGCAACTACTACGGGGTTCAACTCGGCTACGCTCCCGGTTCCGGGTTCGGCGCCTATGGATTGGACGGTGCCGAGCGGAACCGCCTCCGGGGCGCCCGGGTCTTTGAACTGGATGAGAACCACCCGGACATCTACAAGGACACACGGGTGGTCTTCGCGAAGGACTTTGGCATTGACCTCACGGCAGACCGACAGTCCATCACGCCCCCGCTGCCGATCCCCGAGGCAAAGCCCGGCAAACCTGGCAAACCCGGCAAGAAGTAGCGCACTGGCCTGGCCGCCCGTCCGTGCTCCATCCAAATGGGCGGGTGTTCCGTGCCGGGGCTGGACGGCGTAGTCTCGTGTACGGCAACGATTCACCCCTGACGTGAGGATCACCATGACCACGCTTCCCGACCGCACCAAGACTGCCTTGGTGGTCATCGACGTCCAGAACGATGTCATGGCCGATGCTTACCAGCGGGCTCCGGTGGTGGCGAACATTCAGACACTTGTGGATGCGGCCCGCAGCACCGGAACCCAGATTGTCTGGGTCCAGCATTCCGATGACGACCTCCCCAAGGACAGCGAGGAGTGGGAGTACATCCCCGAATTGCTCCGCCGCGAGACTGAACCCCTGGTCCACAAGAGCTACGGCGATTCCTTTGAGGGCACGGACCTCGAGGACGTCCTCGCCCGGGGCGAAGTGGGCAGCCTGGTTGTTGCCGGAGCCCAGACCGACGCCTGCATCCGCTCCACCATCCATGGCGCGTTCACCCGCGGCTACGACGTCACCCTCGTCAGCGATGCCCACACCACCTCGGACAACAGCGAATGGGGTGCACCGGGGCCGGAACAGGTCATCGCCCACACCAACCTGTACTGGAAGTATCAGGACGCACCGGGCCGCACCGCTGCCGTCGTCGCCACTGAAGATGTGGGCTTCTCCAAATAAGCAGGGCACAAGCACGACGCCGGGCACTCACCCGGCTGCCGCACGTCCAGTCGGCTTGCGGCTGCTTCGGGAGGGCCGCCCTGTGCCCGGAGATCGTGGCGGCGTCGCCTAAGATGATCTAAATGGTGCACACCCCGCGTCGACCGCGCCCACTTTCGCTGAGCAGGCAGGAACTGGCCCTGCTCGCCATCACGGTGTTGTGGGGTGGCACCTATCTGGTCATACACCTGGCCATGCGGTACAGCGGCCCCATGTTCTTCGTCGGCATCCGCTTCGCCGTCGCCGGGCTCATCGCCGCTATTATTTTCCGTCGCGCGCTCCGCGTCATGACCCGGGCCGACCTTGGCGCCGGCGCCGCGATTGGCGTCATGATTTTCTTTGGCTACGGCCTGCAAACTGTGGGCCTGCAAAGCATCAGCAGCAGTACCTCGGCCTTCCTCACCGCATTGTTCGTCCCCATGGTGCCGTTCCTGCAATGGGCCGTGTTCCGCAAGCGGCCGCACGTCATGGCTTTCGCCGGGGCGGCACTGGCGTTTGCGGGGCTCGTGCTGCTGGCCGGCCCGGATGCCTTCCAGCTGGGCCTGGGGACCGGCGAGGTGGTGACTCTCCTGAGCGCCGTTGCCATCGCCGGGGAGATCGTGTTGATCAGCCTCTTCGCTGCCAAGGTGAATTTGGGCAGGGTGACCGTGGTGCAGTTGCTGGTGTGCAGCGTCCTGGCGTTCGTGGCCATGCCCGCCACGGGGGAAGCCGTCCCCGCCTTCTCCTGGGTGTGGCTTGCGGCCGGGGTCGGGCTGGGCCTGGCAAGCTGCATCATCCAGCTGACCATGAACTGGGCGCAAAAGTCGGTGGACCCCACACGCGCCACCATCATCTACACGGGCGAGCCGGTCTGGGCCGGCGTGATTGGCCGCATCGCAGGGGACCGGCTGCCGCCCCTGGCTCTGGTGGGCGCGGTCTTGATTGTGCTCAGCGTCCTCGTCAGCGAGCTCAGGCCGCTGGGACGGCCGGCATCCGGGAACCCGAGCTCCGCCGTCGTGCTTACCGGTGACGGAGAGCTCCCAGGATCCGGCGCACTCTGACGGGAATGCCCTGCCGGCTGTCCCACCGGAACCAGCGGAAGTTGGTCCAGTAAAACACGATGAAGGAGCAGCGCAGCCAATCAGTGGGTCAGTCTGCAATGGCCGGGTTGAGCGCCGCGAGACGGCTTGCGCCGGCCAGCACGTCGATTGACACTATGCGCCCGCCGGCGACGGTGAATCCAGTGATGGACTGGAGCTGCCCATCCTTGACGGTGATGACCCCGGCCGCGCCGTTGACGAGAATGTGTTGGTAAGGCAGCGAATCCGGGCCGAACATGCGTGCGTTGCTGGCCACTGTTGTGCCGCCTCTGAGCACCAGTGGCTGGGCCGTGAGTCCACTGGCGCGGAACTCGGCGTCCGGATGGAGGATGGCGACGAGGGCCTCGAAGTCGCCGTTCCGGGCAGCAGCAAAGAAGGCGTCAACCACCTGCCGCTGGCCGGCCAGGTCGGGATCCGGTAAGGGAGCCTGGCCGCGCACCCGATTCCGGGCCCGGCTGGCCACCTTCCTGGCGGCATCGGGTGTGCGCTCGATGATGGGGGCGAGCTCGTTGAAGGGAACCTGGAAGAGGTCGTGCAGGACAAAGGCGAGCCGCTCGTCCGGGTCCAGCGTCTCCAGCACCACCTGCAGCGCCAGCCCAACATTGTCGGTGAGAATGGCCTGCTCTTCGGGGCCCATTGCCTGGCCTGTCCCGCTGCCGTCCGCCCTGCTGAGGATGGGGTCCGGCATGAAGTATTCCAGCGGATCCTCCCGCAACCTGGCCCGGGAGCGGAGGGCGTTCAAGCTGACGCGTGCCACGATGGTCGTCAGCCAGGCCGTGAGGTTGTTGATGTGTTCCCTGTCCGCGCGGCTTGCGCGCAGCCACGTGTCCTGGACAGCGTCCTCGGCCTCGCCCAGCGATCCAAGCATGCGGTATGCAATGGCCCGCAAGTGGGCGCGTTGCGCCTGGAATTGGGCTGTGAACAAGTCCGGCTCGGTCATGCGGTCACATTCTTCCAACGTGCGGTGTCTATTAAGCAGACCCGGTTCGGGTCCATGCGGCGGCAGGAACTGCCCTGCCGTCCAGTTGAGAAATTGGAGCACACCATGGAACTTCCCATCTTAGTCACGGGTGGAACAGGAACGCTTGGCAAGGCGCTGGTGCCCGGGCTGGTGGCCGCCGGAAAAGACGTCCGGGTTTTGAGCCGCACAGCGCGGACTGGCGTGGCCGAAGGGGACGGGAACAGCCCCGGCGTGGAGTACATCGTCGGCGACTTGTCCGCGGGGCAGGGCATCGATGCTGCGGTGGCCGGTGCTGAAATTGTCATCCATGCGGCAGGCAGTGCCAAAGGAGACGCGGCGAAGGCGGCCCACCTTGTGGACAGCCTCCAACGGGCAGGCAGCGCACGCCACTTGATCTACATTTCGGTGGTTGGCGCCGAAGAGACTCCTTTTGAAAGCTGCATCGACCGCGCCACGTTGGGCTACTTTGACGAGAAGCGAAAGGGGGAACTTGCGGTCTCCGGTTCCGGGATCCCTTGGACCATCCTGCGGGCCACCCAATTCCACGACTTCATCGCCGCGTTTGCGGAGTTGGGCATGAAGCTGCCCATCATGCCGTCATTCTCAGGTTTCCGGTACCAGCCGGTCGATGCCCGCGAAGTGGCGGACAAGCTCGTGGAGTTGGCGCTGGGTGAACCGGCAGGCCTCGTGCCCGCCATCGGCGGACCCTCCATTTACCCCATGGCAGACCTGGTCAGGAGCTATGCCAAGGCGACCGGACACCGGCGTATTGTGCTGCCGATGCACATCCCCGGCAAGGCGGCCAAGGCTCAACGGAACGGTGCGAACCTTGCCAGGGACCGCGCCGTGGGCCAGCGGACCTGGGAAGAATACCTGGCCGAAAAAGTCGGGGCCCAAAAGTTGGGCGCTGAAAGAGCGGGCGCTGACTGAGCAGCGAGCATTCGCTGCCTAACGCTGCATGTTAAATGCATACGGCATGGGGGCCGTGCCGCAAGGCCCCCACAGGGTGCACAATGGTTGGCTGTCCAACCAGCAACACCCGAAGGAAACTGCCACATGCCCCAGACAACCAGCCCTTTCGACCTCCCCGAGAGCCGGTCCGCCTGGGCCGGAAAGCCGTGGAACGGGACGTGGGGATCGGCCGCCTCGAGGCCCGGCTTCGGGCGCTGGAACGCTTCGGGTTGGACCTGTGCCCTGGCAGGACGGATCCCGCCGGGACCGATCCATCCGGGACCGATCCAACTGCACCAGCCCTGCCTCACCTACATTGCCGACGTCCTGCCCAGTCTCGGCGAGGAGGGTGTCCAGACGTGCATGCTCCGGCATCTGGTCCCCGAGGGTGCACTGGCCCTGAACGAGCCGGATCCTGGCCGGAGCGGCTGGAACGCGCCGGCTTGGGCAGGCTGACGGTGACATCACTGCAGGTCAACTACCGCACGCCGGCGGAGGTCTTGGTGGAGGCCGCACCGGTCATCAGCCCAGCGCTTCCGGATGTAATTGTGCCCTCGTCGATCCGGAGCAGCGGCATCCCGGCGACGCATGCTGCCGTGTTGGAACCGGACGCCGTGCCGGAGCGGTGGCTGGCGGCAAACACCGAGGGGATCGTGTGCGTCATAAGCGCGGGCGACGCCGGCAGCTAGTGGTCCTCAGCCAGTGAGGACAGATGCTTTCAGTGTTGTTGCACGGGACAGACGTTTGGGCGCAGGCGGGGGAGGGGTTGCCGCTTCGGTGCGGCACCTTGCGGACTGCGATCAACCAGGTTGTCGTGCGCGTCCGGGACCTGAAAATTAGTTGGACTCCCCAGATCCGGGCGCCGCACAACGACTGCGCAGGGCTGCGACCCCGTCACCTGAAAGTTCATCGCAGTACAAGCTGCGGCCGGCCATTGCCATGGTCAGCGCCAGAGTAGATCCCTGCACGAGGAGACCATCGCCAATGGCAAAGGGGCCATCGGTGGCCTCCAGCCGCAACCCGACGATTGCGTTCTTGCTTTCCACAGTGAAGTTGCCGCGGGCGTAAAAGTCCGCAACGGCAGTGACGACACCGACCGGGACTGATCTGACAATTCCCAGTGGACGGCGAATGTCTGCACTGTGCACAACAACCTCTCCCAACCAAGCGGCTGTCGGGCCAAACGTCGACGTGGTGCTGGTGGTGATCTCTCGAAACAAGGCCAATGTTTCGGCAGGCGTGGAACCAAGATGTTCAGCAAGGCGCCTGTCGTTGTGAAGGTCGAAGTCGAACCTGGCGCCAAGAACGCTGGTGAACCAGCGCAGGGGACCGGTGCTCGCAGCAGCCGTGAGATGGGCAACGACTTGCTCCACGCTCCAACGCCCACACAGCGACTGGAGCCTCCACCGGCTATTGTCGAGCAGGGCCAGGTCGGCAGCGAGAGCGGCACGCTCGACGTGGGCAGCGGACCATAGTTCCCTGTTTGCGTCGTTCCTGGCCAATGGTTCGCCCTTCCTTGCATTTGCGGGCGGATGGATGCGCCAGCGTCTTGGATTGACTGTACTGCCCTGTTGACCGACGCACAGACAGGCTGATGATGTTCCCTGCCGCAACGTTGCCGGCCCCGAAGGTGCCCTGCCAGGACTTCAGGCGGTCGACTCCAGCTGGAGTGGCTGTCATCATGGGTGGCGGTCTGCGCGCAAAATGGAAAAGAGCATCGAGTCGCGCCGCACCCCGTTCACCAATCGGTGGGAACGCAGCAGACCCTCCGGGGTGAATCCGCTCTTCTCCAGAACACGGATTGAGCCGATGTTGCCGGGGTGGCAGGTGGCGGTGATGCGCTCAAGTTGGAGCGCATCGAAACCCAGCGCCAGCAGATGTTCGACAGCTTCCGTGGCGTACCCTTTGCCCCAATGGGCCCGGTGGAATGTGTAGCCAAGTTCGCCGTTGCGATCACCGGAATCAGTGACCCAGACAGCCACCGATCCGATCGTCGTGCCGTCCAGGACAGCCGCGAGCGAATACGATGGCCGGTCTTGGCCAATGCCGGCTTGCGCGGCTTCTTCAACGAAGTCCGCCGTCTGCTCCAAGGTATTGGGACCCCACGTCGACCAGCGGGTGACTTCGGGATCGGAGGCGTACTCGTGAACGGCCGGGATGTCGGAGCGGCTGAAATCGCGAAAAATGAGCCGTGGCGTGTGCGGATGCGCTCTTGGAATACTCATGGGTCACCTGTTCCGTCGTGTGCCAAGGTTCAATCCTATTGGCGCCTGGACTGTCATCCCGACATGCGAGGCGCCACACCTTGAGCCGGGAAAGGGTCTCTTGCCAAACAGTCTTTCCGTCCTGACAACTTGGGATACAGCCCAATTGGGCCGTATGGGCCGTTAGTCCTTCTTCAGTTCCTGGGCGAGCATCACGAGAATTCCGCTGGGACCGCGGAGGTAGGTGAGTTTGTAGACGTCGGAGTAAGTCGCGACGCCGCGCAGTGGATGGCACCCGTGCGTTGCGGCTATCTCGAGAGCCTTGTCGATGTCGTCCACCGAGAAGGCCACGCGGTGCATGCCGATGTCATTGGGTCGGGTTGGGTGTGTCTCGATCGCCTGGGGGTGGATGTATTCGAAGAGCTCGAGCCGGCCATGACCGTCCGGGGTCTGGAGCATCGCGATCTTGGCGTGGTTTCCATCAAGCCCGACGGCGGTGTCCGTCCACTCGCCGCTGACCGTGTCACGGCCGATGACCGTTAGACCGAGATCGGTGAAAAAGGCCACTGTTGCTTCGAGGTCGCTAACCGCGATGCCGACGTTCTCAAGTTTGATGGCCATGCGTTGAAAGCTACCAAAGCGGACAGAATAATTCCAGTGCCGGCGAGGCACCATTTCTGCCCGTCAGGGGTCCTTCACCCAGCAATCCCATCGCTGACATGCGGTTTCCCCTGGCGGTTGGTCTCACCGGCTCAGATCATCCGATGACGGAGTAGTTCCGCTTGATGTCCGCCGTTGCGCGGCCCCACTCGCTGGCCTTTACCCGTGCCTGGTGGATCTCGAAGGAAACGGCATCCTCGAACCGTTCGGAAACATCCCACACGAATGGATCGTCGGTCTGGACGACCTCGAAGGACAGGCAGCCCGGCTCGGCACGCGTCAATTCAATGTGACGGGGCAGGTGCTCCACCACGGCGGAAAGCTGCTCGGCGCTTTCGCATCTCAATTGGCCGGTCAAAACGGTGTTGTCCATAAAGAAGATCCTGCCATGTGTGAACCGGGCTGCCCGCCATCTCGTGTGTTGGGCATGGAGCCATCGAAGGTTTCACCAAGGCAAACGGAGAACCGGTCATGAAAGCCAAAATTGGAATCGCCCTCAGCGCGCTGGCGCTGGCTGCCCTCACGGCGTGTGGCAGCACAGCCGGGCCGGGCGGAATTTACAACACACCGGGCGGTTCGTCGTCATCCGATTCCGCCACAGGCGAGCTGCACACGGCCAGCACGTCCCTTGGCACCATCGTGGTCAACGGGGCCGGAATGACCGTGTACTTTTTCGATCACGACAAGCCCAACGAAACCGCCAGCACCTGCACGGGCGCCTGCCTTGCGTTGTGGCCGGCGGTCATCACCGCCTCAGCAACACCCACCATCTCCGGCGTCACGGGAACCGTTGGCACCATCACCGGCACGGACGGCGCAAAGCAGGTCACCCTGAACGGGCTCCCGCTGTACACCTACGCTGCCGACAAGGAGGCCGGGGACACCTCGGGCCAAGGTTTCGGCGGCATCTGGTGGGTGGTCGACGCCAATGGAGCCAAGGTCACGTCTGCACCGGCACAGGTCGGCAGCGGCTACTGAGCGGGTTGGGCACAGTGGCAACACGCAAGAATCACGGGGCCGCGCTGAGCAGCGTGGCCCCTGCGCCGTCCCGGATGTCCAGCCGCACGATGGAATGTGCCGGGCTGCCGGTGGTCGCCGTCGGCGAGACGTCGCTGCCGGGGCCTGCGGTCCAACTGGCCACCGTGGTTTCCACACCGGCCGTCGAGACCATGACCATGACATAGTCCTGGCCTGTCGGTGCGCCCGAGTATAGCGAGGCCGGGGCGTACGAGCAGGTCCAGTTGATCTGTGTCCCCCACGGAAAGCTGGCCAGTGTTCCCGTGGCCGTCAAGCCGCGCGGGGACGTGCCGGAGAAGGTGAGCGGGACGCTTGAGGAGGCGCTGCTGACCGCCAACGGAGGGGGAGCGGTGCTGGCGTCGAGGGCGGTGGTGATGGCCGCCGTCGTACCTGCCAAGGCAATGGCGGCAGCCGCGGCCGCCATGACAAGCCGACGACGGCGGACGGCCACTTTTGCGGCCAGCCCGGCATAGAGCGGCGGGGGTCCCGTCGCTGTCGCGGGGGTTGCGGACGAGGGAACGGCGGCGTGTTCCGCACGCGTCAGGGCGAGCAGGCCGGGCAGGCCTGACAGCTCGGCAACGTGCCGTCGGCAGCGCGAACAGCCGGAAAGGTGGTCCTCAAATTCGCGGCGTTCGGCCGTGGACAGGGAGCCGAGCACGTAGGCGGCGTCCCACAGGGCATACGGGTCGGAGGCATTCATCGTCCGCTAACCCCTCTCTCTTCCAACGCCAGGCGCAGCGCCCGCAGGCCATAATGCAGCCGCGATTTGACGGTTCCCTCCGGGATTTCCAGTTCCGACGCGATTGACGCCGTGTCCCGGCCCCCGTAATAGGCCTGCCGAATCACCTCACGGTGCTCCGGGCTGAGAGACTCCAGCGCGTCTCCCACCAGCCAAGCATCAAGGACCCGCTCGGTCTGGTCGTCGCCGGGAACCTCTGGCAGCTGGTCCGTGCCGAACTCGTGCCGGTGCCGGGCGCTGCGCCAATCGTCGATGATGAGGTTCCGGGCCACCGTGAACAGCCAGGCACGCAGCGCGGACGGTTCCCGTGCCAATACCTCGGGATGTTGCCAAGCCCGCAGCAGGGTCTCCTGGACCACGTCCTCGGCCTGTGCCCGCTCATGGACCAGCCGCATGACGAACCGCCAGAGCAGCTGGGCATAGTCGCCGTGCAACTCCCGCAATGCCTGCTGCTCGTCCTGGCGCATTCCCACCTCCTGACGCTTATACGCAGTATGGGCCCGGATGGTTCACTCGGCAATGCGTCGCCGGAAAAGTCCGACGGCGGCCAACACCGCACCTGCTCCTTGCGCAGCTGCACTGAGCGATTTTTGGAAGAACCAGACGGGCTCGTACATGGCAGGTAACGGGCCGAACGCGGGAATGTTGATGTAGCGGTACAGCAGGACTGCCGCGAGCCCGCCGGCGGCAACGATGAAGGCGGCGGCGTAGGCCGGCCGGCTGCCTCGGACCAGCACGTACAGGCCGGCAACGATGGCAGCTGCGGCCTCAATCCGGAACAGGTTGCCCTGTCCGATGCCGCCCTGGGCTGCAACTTGGTAGAAGGAGGCAAGCTGCAGGTGTACGACCGCGTCGATGGCCAGGGTGGCCGGCACCAGCACGCGCAGCGCTGTGCCGAACGGATCGTGGCGGTATAGTTTCGGGTTGCTCATTTCTTGTCCTGGACTTCGCTGACGCGTGGGCGGGGGGCCTTTACCTGTAACACGGGTTGGCGCTTCATTTGGTTCAGTTTCTTCGGTTGCGCATTCAGCAGCGTCTCGGAGGCCGTGGGCTCCGGGAGCGTCCGCAACAGGTTGGGCCTCTGCACGGAGAAGTTTGCGGCCTACCGGCGTTGGTTGGCCTCTCGCGGTTCAAATCGTGCGCCGTCACGGTCTTTCAGGAGCCACAATCCGGACCATGGCCCCCACCGTGATTCCGCATCTTCCGGGGCCCGCCCATGACCCGGAAGGTGGACTCCGAACCCGGAAGAGCGCCACGGTTTCCTCAGCAGCACGTGTCCTTGCAGCTCAGATAATTTGGAGACCTGTTGCGGGCCAAAGTTGAGCCGATCACGAAGGCTGTAAACGGGGTGGACCCGTGCCGATTGCATAAATTCGGTGCTGCGGATGGAGCCGCCTGAAGTGCCTCGTTCCCTGGAATAATGCCAGAGAAGTCTTGGTAATCAGCGCCATCAGCCCTTCGTCGATGAGCCCGAGAATCACGCCCCGTGGCGGATGCTCCATGAGGTTCAGCACGATGAAGGCCGCCACAACGGGATCGGTGAAGGAGAGCAAACAGCCACAGATCGAGCGTACCGACCACAGCCCGCAGCGGGGGTGACAGCTGCGTTGAGTGCCCGAGAGGTGATTCGTTTTCCGGGGCACTTGCGGAAGTACGGGCGTCCAGTGTTGATGCATCGGAGTCAGAGGTGGGCCGATCATGCTGAGGCCGTCGAAGGCGACGTGGGGGACACGGTCTCCCGCGTAGCGTTGAACCGGCCGCACGGATCCTGCGCCCGGAGACCCAACTCCGACGGCGGGACTCAGCAGACATCGGGAGCTCGCCCCACCCGCCACGGACAGCAAACGACGTTGGACTATAACGTGGCACTCACGAGGAGCCAACCTTCCTCGAGGTGAGGTTGGCTGTGCCGACGACGTTCAAGAGTTCTGCTTTGTCGGCGCTTTCGGTCCCCGGGGTGGCGGTAAAAACGAGAAGGGTCTGCATCTGGTCCGGGTCGAGAACCACTTGGCAGTAAAGGGACAGCTCGCCGACTTCCGGGTGCACGAATCGCTTCTCTTCAGAGTTGCGGACGCCGATTTGGTTCTCGTCCCACAGCGCCGCAAATTCAGCACTCCGCTCCTGGATCCGATGCACGAGCTCCGCTGCAGCTGATGAAGGACCCAGCCGGGCGGCCGATGCGCGCAATTGTGACACCTGGAAGCGGCTATGGTGATCGTGATCGGCTGCGGGATAAATGGTGCGGCTGGCAGAATCGGTGAACCACCGATATGCGGCGCTCCGCTCGGCGCCCTTGAAGTGGGAGTGGTCCCCGAGGAGGGCGATGGCGCTGACGTTCTGGGCGAGCGTCTCTCCAACGGACCCCATGACCTGGGCGGGAGTATCGGTGAGGCGGTCAAGAATGCGCATGAGCCCGGGGCTGACATGGCTGCTGGACCCAGACCGGGAGGGAGCCGGATGTCCGGCGAGAAGCAGCAAGTGGTCGCGTTCGTCAATGTTCAGTCGCAGAGCACGAGCGAGCGCATTGACCATTTGCACGGACGGCTGCGGACCGGCACCACGCTCCAGACGAGCGAGGTAGTCGGAGGACATGTCTGCCAGATCGGCGACTTCCTCGCGCCGCAAACCAGTCGTTCGACGCCGAGGGCCGCGTCTGAGACCGACGTCTTCAGGCTGCAGTGCGTCTCGGCGAGTCCGGATAAACGTTCCGACGGCAATTTGATCCATGAGCCGTTCCTCCTCGGGCTGATATATCTCCATTCTCTCTGAACCCGGACGGGTGTGACAGGACCTCTTGTTCAGTGGATAAACGTGTCCTTGTTGCAAATCTCCAACTGAGGTCTGATGTGAACAGCAGCCATTTCGGTTGCAGAACCTGGAGAAGCGCGATGGCTAAGTGGACCTCGGCAGACATGCCGGAAATGAACAGGAAGACCGTGCTGGTAACGGGAGGCTCGAGCGGAATCGGCTTCGTCGCCGCCCGTGAAATGGCTGCGGCAGGCGCCCACGTCACTCTGGGTGTGCGCAACGTCGCGAAGGGACGTCTCGCAGCGAAGGAAATGCACGGCAGCATCGACGTTCGTGAGATTGATGTGTCAGACCTTTCAAGCATCCGGGATTTCGCGGACGCGTGGACAGGCACGCTCGACATCCTGGTCAACAACGCAGGAGTCATGGACATCCCCTTGAGGCGCACCAGCGACGGCCTTGACATGCAAACCGCCACCAATTCGTTCGGGCCGTTCCTGTTGACGAACCTGCTGTTGCCGAAAATCACCGACAGGATTGTGTGGATCACAAGCCAGTTGCACCGGATGGGGCACCTGCATACCGGCGATCTGAACTGGGAATCCCGCCCCTACAAATCGAGGGACGCCTACAATGACTCGAAGCTGCAGGTCGTACTGTTTTCCCTCGAGCTCCAGCGTCGGCTCGAGGAAGCTGGTTCCAACGTTCGCTCTGTGCTTGCCCACCCTGGCATCGCGACAACCGCACTTGCTGCGCACTCGGGGGCGAACAACATCAACCGATTCTCTTTCCTGCTGAACGACCCCGCCCATGGGGCGCTGCCGACCCTGTTCGCGGCAACCCAGAACGTCTCCGGCAACGCATATGTTGGCCCCGACGGTCCCGGCAGCATCAAGGGCTACCCGAAGGTTCGCAAACCGGGAAAAGCGGGCCTCAACGCTCAATCCGCCTCGCAGCTGTGGACGGCCGTTAGCAAGAGGGTCGGGGTGCCAGCATGATGCCCAGTTCGGACGCTGCGCACTGTCACCTCAGATGACGAGGGTGCATCTGGCGCAGCTTTGCACCTTGCGGCAGAGCCTTCCTACCGATCTGAATTCGCCGCACGCTCCGTCCGAGACCGGTTAGGGCGGCTTGGGGCGAGCAGAACTGGCAGTAGGAGTCTCGCTGCAAATGAACGACGGCGCCGATGGCCGGGACTGGCGCGGATTTGCCAGGCCGGATCTTCCTCCTGTGATACGTGGTGGGCCGCGGTTGGTGGAATGGCTTCGAGTTGGCAGTAGCCGGAGCTCGGACGTGATGGGCACCCTAAATGATCTCCAAGCCGCTGAATTATGCTGCGGATTCAATCCGCGGTGAAGCGCTCGACGTACCGGCGTTGCCATGGCGTTTCAACCGCGCGGGGATGGTACTGCTCACGAACGAACTTCACTGCCTGGTCAGCCGGCACGCCGTCGAGCACGGCGATGCATGCCAGTGCGGTTCCTGTTCGCCCGAGTCCTCCACCGCAGGTGACTTCCACCCGCTCCGTTGTCGAGCGGAGCCAGGCTTCCCGAAGCGCGTCCTTTGCATCGTCGCGGTCCTTGGGCAGGCGAAAATCGGGCCACCGCACCCAGCGGGCATCCCAATCGACCGGGGCTGGCCTGCGTCCCATGAGGTGGATTGTGAAGTCGGGGAAAGTGTCAGGTGGCTGCGGCCGGCGAAGGCTGCGGCCGCGCAGCAATCGGCCGGACGGCAGAGCCAACACACCGATCTCACCGGACTCCCACGTAGCGCGCATAACTTAAATATAGGGGCGGTTGGCGGGCGGCTGGTTACCAGTCCACTCCGGCCGCGCGCAGGATCGAGTTGATCTTTTGCTCGTGTTCGGCCTCCCAAGCGTCGAGCAATTGGGCTTGTTCCGCGTTGGATTTCTTGGAGACTGCCGCCATCACCGCGGCGATGTCCGCGGCAGGCACGGCAACTATCCCTTCCTCATCCGCAACGATGAAGTCGCCCGGATACACCAGCACGCCGCCGCAATTCACAGGCTCCTGGAGGGGAAATGGAACAGCCTTCAGTCCGGGCTTGGGCACCACAGCGCGGGCAAAGACGGGAAAGCCCAGCTCACGTATCTCGGCGATATCGCGGATGGCACCGTCAATCACAAATCCGGCAAGTCCACGCCGATGCGCCACAGCGGCGACGTTTCCGCCAGCGACCGCGTGGGAGGCGTCTCCGCCGTCGACCACGATCACGGACCCGGCTGGTGCCCGGTGGATTGCCGCATGGAGCATCAAGTTGTCGCCTGGGGCGCAACGGACAGTGTAAGCGGGCCCGCTGAGTTTGGCTCCGGCCCACAATGGGCGAATGTCGGGGGAGAGGACCTGTGACCGCGCGACCTGATCGGCGACGTCCGTGGGTGAGGCGAATTGGGGCAACGCGTTCATGGGGCTCCCTTGATCTGGGCGGTCAGTTTCCTCTCAGATCATACGGGCACGTGTTTGGCGGCGCCTTCTGTTGCGTGGGCGTCGGGCGGCAGATCAGTGTCTGCGAGTTGCGAACCAGAGACAAAATAGGGACGTAACAATTTGCAGCACCAGCAGCCATACGGTGAGCGTCCCTGTCACCAACGCCAGCAAGGTGGGCAGCATTGCCAAGACGACGAAGTCAGGCCCTCTTGTATAACTTTCAATGGTTCCATTCGACTGCAAGACAGTGAGCATGGTTCCATCAACACTTGCCCAATCTGGCGCGGGCCGGTAGGCCATTCGCATGGCAGCCCCTGCAAGTCCGACGCCGGAGAGCATTCCCATGCCCAGAAGTGCAGATGTGCTGAACCCTCCGCTGCTCGCGCCCAACAGTGCCAGCAAGCCAAAGCTGAGCGCACTCCAGGTAACGGTTGCGAGAACGGGCACCACTGCATGCAGGCGAAGCTGAGCCGATGCGCCCAAGGGAAGCAACCGGTCCAGTTCCGGCCGGTCGGCGTATTGCTGGGCAATAGTGGAGGATGTAACGGCAACTCGCCAGCCTGTTAAAAACAACACTGCGACAACGATGATGGCGCTGCCCAGGCCGTCGATGAGCGTCACTGCTCCGGGAAGCAGCCCCAGTCCAACAAGCGTTCCCACGGTCTGGGGTTTACGCATGAAGGCCACCACGTCGGCGAAAACGAGGACACCTGCAGGAGATTTAGGCACCCGCGTCGTGATATTGAATCTCTTTCTTCCGCCGGAGTCCGACCGCAAGGCCTGGCCGAGCTCGCGAAAATCAGCAAAATACAAGGCGCTGCTGGCATGACCGGTAATTCCGCCAGCAGCCACCAGGTCAGCCCGGTACAGCCTGCCCAAGCCCGCATAAGCCCAGGCACATCCAACAACGGCCATTGCGAACATGACAAACAAAGGCCAAATACGCCCCTGGGCCACGACCAGCGGCCAACTTGACGGAAGCACCTGCAGGACGGATGAGAGGGCAGCTAAGAACTCATCACTTCGTGGCATGACCGTTGGCAGCAGCAATGTCAGCAAAATGTCGGCGGAGACTGCCCGTGCGCAGGTCTCGACGATGCGTTGTCTGCCGGAGATTTGAATTCCGACGGCGGAAGCGATGATCAGCGCACCCAAGAAGACGGCAGTAAGGCAGGCCAGGATCACGGATGAAACGCCATGGGCCGGGCTGGACAGTGCAGCCACCGGAGCCATGCAAAGCCCGGCCACACTACCGGTCCAAAGCAGCTTCTTGGCGATGGGGCCGAGCGCAAGTTTTCGACGGTCTGTTGGCAGGCTGAGCCACCAATATCCCTGGGCTCGGCTGGTTGCCACAGGTCCTGTCCGGCAAGCGAGAACTACACCGTAGGCGGATCCCAGAAGCAGCATCAGACTCATGGCCACCGACGCCGGGAACGGCCAGAGGTGTGCCGAGGCGATGGGGCGCGTTAAGAACCAGCCGGCGTCGACCACCAGATCTTGCTGTATGCCATAGAACAGGGAACCCGCGTACATGAGAATAACTGCAGCGCCTAAAAGACTTTGGTAGACGTCGCCAACGGTGCCCCAGCGGCTGGTGGTGCGATGTTTGTTGAACGCGTTCCTGGTGAAGGCAACAGGGTCGAAGTCGTGTTTCTTGCCCATCACTGTGGTGGACCGGGTTGCGGGTGATGTCTCTGCCGGTGTCATGCTGAAATAACTGCCGCAGCTTCATTCGGTGACAGGAAGCGGACTTGTTCGTCAACGACCATGCACCGATCCGCGACGTCGGTCAGGAGGAGCGGATCATGGGTGATCAGGAGCAGTGTGCTGCCCTGGTCGGTGGCGGCGTTGAGACGGGTTGCGAGTTCCCGCCGCATGGGACGTCCAGTCGTTGCTCGGGTTCGTCCAGGACCAGCAGGGTTGCTGGTCGGATGAGCGCCGAAGCCAACAAGAGCCGTCGCCGCTGCCCCGACGACAGTTCGTCAGGCATGTTCCCGCCATGGTTGCCCAGTTCAAAGAACTCCAGCTCAGCGTCAACGGCTTTCGCGGGCTTGGGCACCTGATGGCCGTGGGCCGTCATCAACAGGTGTTCAGCAACTGTCAGGCCAGGAAAAAAGGCGTCCTCATCAAAGATGGTGGCGACATTGCGTCTGAAAGACGCAGACCGCTCATCCACGGGACGGCCCTGGAAATAGGACAGGCCCGCCAGTGGCTGCTGTTGCCCGCACAGGGTTCTTGCGACAGTTGATTTGCCAGCTCCATTGGGACCGACGATCGCCATCGAGGACCCGGCACTGAGCTCGAAGGAAACAGGATCGCAGACTGGTGTTCTGCCGAACCCAGCCACTAATCCTTCGGCCACAATCGTGGCTGTCCCGCCAGAATTACCAATATCCAACTGCCCCAATATTCCCCCAAAACATCTCTGTCACGCTGCGATAGGACGCAGCGCACTCTTCGCAATAGCCTACCTGCATCCGTCATGGCGACCGTGGGTGTTGTTAGTACAAACGGCAACTGTCGGTGCTGGATACCAGCATGAAATACGATTCTGTGGATGACGACCCATGACTTTTCGATTCGATGTACGACGCCGTCAGACTGGCGCCAGATCCGCGACATCCGTTTGGCGACAACCAGCGATACACCCACGGACTTTGCGGAAAGCCTGGAAGCAGGGGAGGGCATGGATGAGACAGCGGGGAGGCAGCGAGGTGAACGTGGAATCGCAGCTCATGGGGCCCAGGCTGCTGCCATGTCTGGCTCCGGCCAATGGGTGGGGACCATCGAGGCTTGGGCGAGCACCGAGGGCGGCAAGCTAGCGCTCCACGTTCGCGAAGAAAACACCCGGGCGAGGAAATACTACGAACGAAACGGTTTTGCCGCGACCGGCCACAGCGTCCCTTATAGCCTGTACGCCACGAAGAACGAACTGGAGATGGTCAAGCACCTCTGAGGGTGTACCCCGCCGGGGGAGTGGTGGGTTCTTTGCCTCCCGGCCGGTGGGGCGGGTCAGAGTTGTCTGCTCCAGGCAATTTCCCGATCGAGCTGGCCTGTCTCGATGAAGAGTTGAACTTGGTGTGTTGCGGCCAGGGCCGAGGCAAGATCGTTCGTTTCTACAGATGTGAAGCCAAGTTTCTGCCAGAAGGGACCTGACCTGCGGCTGAACAACCAGGCGTGCTCGGCGCCAGCCTCGGCGGCCTGATCCAAAGTAAATTGGGCGACTTCACTGCCGATACCAGTTCCGCGAAGTGCTGGATCGACAGCGACGCTGCGGAGAAGGGCATGGCGTCCGTCGGCACTGCATTCAAAGCCGGCACTCCCTAGAATCCGTCCCGTCCTCTCGCCTCGCAAGACCCACAAATTCACCGAGGGTGAGTCCAGGCCACTGAGAGTCAGGTCGGCGATGCGCAGAAATTCCGTAATTTCTCCAGCGTCACTGACCGTTGCGCGCATAAGATCCTTCACCCCACAAGCGTAGCTGCACAGCATCGGGAGCCGTGAGTGTGAACTTGTGTCGAAACTTAATGGATTCCCGTGCGGGGGGGAGCGGTCACCATCGACTGGTAGGGAAGAATACATCCATGGACCCACTTGAATCAGAGCTGCGAGTTATCCAGGCGGCAGAGGAGTTGGCAGCTACTCTCGGTTCCGATGAGAACCATACGGTTGCAGCAGCGGCGATGGATACGCAAGGGGTGATTCATCGGGCCGTCAATGTTTATCACTTCACTGGCGGGCCGTGTGCAGAGTTCGTGGTCATGGGGCTCGCGGCAACGGCCGGAGCCGGCCCCTTGATGACCATGGCTGCAGCGGGCGACGGCGGACGCGGTCTCATTCCGCCCTGCGGCAGGTGCCGGCAGGCGATGCTGGACATTCACCCGGACATCATGGTCGCCGTACCGGGAGGCAAAGGCGCAAGGATGCAGCCGATCAGAAAACTCCTTCCATCCTCGTATGTGCTCCCGGACGCAGGTTCCCGGAGGATCCTCAGATTTAACAAGAGGTACTACGAGGCTGTGGCGACTGGAAGCAAGGTGACGACGGTTCGTTTTGATGAGGATGTGGTGCCCGGGGAGTATGTCTTCGTATTTGAGGACGACGCCGTTCATCGCACCCTGGCAGGGGTGGTATCCAGAGTGCAGTACTACCGGCTGGACGGCATGACGGCCGAGCAGGCCCGTCTCGCCCGGGGTACGTCCATGGAGGAGTTCCGCCGCGAGTTGCGCAACCACTATCCAGAGTTGTCCGACCAAGATGCGGTCAGCGTGGTGGAGTTCGAACTCGTCTGATGCAGGGGGAGGGGGAGTGGTGGCGTGTACCTGCCCAGCCGTGCTCCGAGGTCAGGATTCCACGGGTATGTCGTCAAGGTCCCAGGAGTAAGCCTTGGCAATGCGGTTCTGGATCTCCGCCATCACTGATCCACCCTTGTCGCCATTGGTCATGATCACGGCACCGTAGCCTTTGGCGACGTGCGCGATGGCTTGGGCTTTGAAGCCCCAGTTGTCACCGTCGTGTTCGAAGTACCAGCCATCGCCTTTTTGCGTCACCATGAAACCGACTGCGAACGGGCCCACCCCGACGGGGGTGACCATGTTGCGCATCGTGGTTCTGTCCAGAACAAGCGAGGATTCTCCCGCCAAAGTCTTTTGCACTTCGATGAGGAACCGGGCCAAGTCAGTTGCTGTTGTCCACAATCCGGCAGCGGCCTGCTCCGGGTGCGCATGCCATCGTGCGTCCATCGCCTCGCCCGAGACGTCGTGTGCATGGGCTGCCCGGCATTCGAGTTCTGCCGGCAAGGGCTGCTCGAAGGTGCTCATGGTCATGCCGATCGGTTGAAGGACCCAATCATGCATGATTTGTGCGAAGGGTGCTCCGACTGAGTCGGTGAGTGCGAGCTGCTGTATCTCGATGCCGCCGCCCGAATACTGGTAAGCCGTCATGGGCGGCCGCACCGGCCGCACTGCAGCCAGAGGGGAGGGTGGAAGCCCGTCGAGGACCTGCAGCAATGTCGGCAGCGGCTCATTCGGTTTGTACCCGGGGAAACCAAATCCGTCTCCGAGGCCCGAAGTATGACTCATGAGCATTCGAGGTGTGACCGCACCGCCTCCATGGAACTGCCCCTGAGGCAGCTGCCAGCTATTCAAGATGGTGTTGATGTCTTGGTCGAGATCGAACAGCCCGATCTGCGCAGCCTTCAGCGACGCCATCGCCGCCACCGGTTTACTGATCGAGGCCGCCTGGTACAGCGTTTCGTCGGTAGCTGCTGCTCCGGACTGCACGTCTGCCGTGCCCCATGACTTCGTCCACGCGATCTGGAAGTTGTTGATGACGGCGATGCTGACACCAGGCACATGGAAGTGGTCCAGCAACTGCGTGACGGGGAGGGAGCCGACGTGGTGCAGGTCTGCTGGCTGTGGGCACTCGATCTCGGCAATCCTCGAGTCTTGCATCTCGGATGGTTCTGGCAGGCTGGCTGACATGTTCATGAACCTACCATCTCGTTCCGCGAACAACTGGAACGTCGCTGAGTAAGTCGTAGACACGCGCCGCCACATCCGCGGGTGCGTTCGTCCGCTGGCCCGCCGAAACCATGCGTCAACTGGGTGGAAGGTGGGTCTGTGAAGATAAGAAAGGACAACAGGGCGCCCCGTATGGGAGGGCCAGATTCACTTTACTTTACATAATGTAGATTATCGGCGCATTATCAGGGTCAGTCCTTTTCTACGCAAGAACCCTTCATGCGGCGCGACGCCATGAAGTAAATGGGTGCCACTTGAACCTCCGTCGTCTTGTCTCCTCGGCCCAGGAAACTCTGAGCGGCCACTTGTTGCCTCAACAAAAATATCTCCAGGAAGGTGAGTCGTTGTGCTGCACTATCGAGGGGTCTAGGCTAGGTGCCAGTCCTTCGTTCCCCAGTGTGGTCTTGCTCCGGCGGCACGATCTGAGCCTGCAACAAGCGGGTCCACCAACGATGGAGGAAGAACTCATGCGTGTTCGAGTCGGATTCAAGTTCGCTGCCGCTGTGATCGCTGTGTCGTTGACGGGTGCCGGGTGCACAACTCTCGGTGGCAGTGGATCCCCGCCGACGTCTGACACGTCGGCACCGTCCCCGCCCGTATCCACGCCGGCGGACCAGGTGAGCGCGATCCTCGTCCAGCCCATCCATGACGCCCAGGTCGTCCGCGGAAGCGACGAGCTGGGCCACGTCGAATACGAACTCCTCGTCGTCAATGCGTTCAGCGACCCTGTGACGTTGACCGGTGTGACGGTCGTCGATCCTGACGGTAAGGATCTCATGACGGTGGAGGGAGACATCCTTGCGGCCGCGACCCAAACCTTATACACCCACGCAGCGTCGCCCGTCGTCGACGCCTCAGCAGCTGTCGTGGTGGAGGTGGACCTGCCGCTGCCGTCGGGCGATAAAGTTCCGGAGCGACTGTCGAACCGGATCGAGTACACACTGCCTGCGGGTTTGGTTGGTGCGGCTATCGTCGACGACACCGTCGTTCACGGCCCCGAGATCGTGGTCGACCGCACAGCAGCCACAGTGATCGCACCTCCCCTTGCAGGCGACGGCTGGCTGGCCACCAGCGCGTGCTGTTCGCCCAACGTCCACCGCGACCTGCGGCTCTCTGCGGACGGGATCCGCCTTGCAACAGCCGAGACCTTCGCCGTGGACTGGGCCCAGGTGAAGGGTGACCGCGTTTACGACGGCGACGGCAGCCGAAACGAGCTGTTCTACGACTTCGGAGCGAACGTGCTCGCGGTCGCCGACGGCACAGTCGTTGCGGTCCATGACGGCGTCCAGGAATCGACCCCGTTCAAGTCCACCGCCCCCGAGACGAAGGAGGGCTACGGCGGCAACCAGGTGATGATTAAGATCGCCGAGGGCGTCTATGCGGCCTACGCGCACCTGCAGCCGGGCAGCCTTGCCGTGGCCGTCGGCGACACAGTGAAGGCCGGCGACGTTGTCGGCAAGCTCGGGAACACCGGACCCTCCCAGGGGCCGCACCTGCATTTCGGCCTCCTCGACAAGCCCGACCTCTTCGTGGGGCGGAGCCTGCCGTTCGTCTTTGAGAGCTTCACTCTCGTTGGCACCGTGGACTTCGCGTCGGCGACAGGTGACACACTCGCAATCTCGCCCGAATCACGCAAACTTGCCAAGGCCTACCCGCTCTACGGCACTATCGTGGACTTCCCCTGATCCCTGCCAGCCAACGCGGCCATCGTGGGGACAAACTCCGCCGACTCCCCCGCCAGTTCGTGCAAGAGCACCACGACGGGTCCGGAGCCCCCGTCAAGTAGGACAGCTCCACGGCGCCGCGGGCAATCGAACACCGTTCGAACATCAGGCGCCGATGTAGGCTGCCAGGTGCTCCCCCGTCAACGTCTCCCGGCCAGCCACAAGCTGTGCCGGCGTTCCCTCGAAAACGACAGTCCCGCCGTCGTGCCCGGCACCGGGACCAATGTCGATGATCCAGTCGGCATGCGCCATGACAGCCTGGTGATGCTCAATCGCAATGACCGACTTCCCGGACTCGACCAGCCGGTCCAGCAGCCCCAAAAGCTTCTCGACGTCGGCCAGGTGCAGCCCCGTGGTGGGCTCGTCGAGGACGTAAATACCGCCCTTCTCCCCCAGGTGCGTGGCCAGCTTGATGCGCTGGCGCTCACCGCCGGAAAGCGTGGTCAGCGGCTGGCCGAGCTTGAGGTAGCCAAGTCCGACGTCGGACAGCCGGCTGACGATCTTGTGTGCGGCAGGCAGCTTGGCCTCGCCTTCGGCAAAGTACTCTTCCGCCGCATCCACCGACATGGACAGGACCTCGCTGATGTTCTTTCCGCCCAGGTGGTACTCGAGGACCGCGGCTTGGAAGCGGCGGCCCTCGCACTCCTCGCACACAGTGGAGACGCCGGCCATCATGCCAAGGTCGGTGTAGATGACGCCGGCACCGTTGCAGGTGGGGCAGGCCCCCTCGGAGTTGGCGCTGAACAGGGCAGGATTCACGCCGTTGGCCTTCGCGAAGGCCTTGCGGATGGGGTCCAGCAGGCCGGTGTAGGTGGCGGGGTTGCTGCGGCGGGAGCCTCGAATGGCGCCCTGGTCAACCGTGACGACACCGTCGCGCCCGGAGACGGAACCGTGGATGAGGGAGCTCTTGCCGGAGCCGGCCACGCCTGTTACTACTGTCAGCATGCCCAGCGGAATGTCGACGTCGACATCCTTCAGGTTGTTCTCGTTGGCGCCGCGCACCTCGAGCACGCCGGTGGGCTTGCGGAAGGTTTCCTTGAGCGTCATCCGGTCATCGAGATGCTGTCCGGTAAGGGTGCCGCTGGCGCGCAGCCCCTCGAGGCTGCCCTCATAGACCACCTCGCCGCCGGCGGATCCTGCCCGCGGGCCCAAATCAACCACGTGGTCGGCGATGGCGATGGCCTCGGGCTTGTGCTCCACGACGAGGACGGTGTTGCCCTTGTCCCGAAGCTGCAGCAGCAATTGGTTCATGCGGGCGATGTCATGCGGGTGCAGGCCGATGGTGGGCTCGTCGAACACATAGGTGATGTCCGTCAGGGAAGAACCCAGATGCCGAATCATTTTGGTGCGCTGGGCCTCGCCGCCGGACAGCGTGCCGGAAGGGCGGTCCAGGGAAAGATAGCCAAGGCCGATGTCCACGAACGAATCAAGGGTCTCCCCCAGCGCACCGAGCAGCGGCGCCACCGAGGGCTCGTCGAGGGAACGCACCCAGGCGGCGAGGTCGTTGATTTGCATGGTGCACGCGTCGGCGATGCTCACGCCGTCGATCCTGGAGTTGCGGGCATGCTCGGCCAGGCGGGTGCCGTTGCAGTCGGGGCAGGTGGTGAACACGACGGCACGCTCCACAAAGGCGCGGATGTGCGGCTGCATGGCGTCCACGTCCTTGGCCAGCATGGATTTTTGCATCTTGGGAATGATGCCCTCGTACGTCAGGTTGATGCCCTCGACCTTGATCTTGACCGGCTCCTTGTGCAGAAGGTCGTGCAGCTCCTTCTTCGTGAACTTGCCCAGCTTCTTGTCCATGTCGAAGAAGCCGGAGCCGGCGAAGATGCGCCCGTACCAGCCGTCCATGCTGTAGCCCGGGACGGTGATGGCGCCTTCGGACAGCGACTTGGCGGAGTCAAAGAGCGCGTCGAGATTGAAGTCGTTGACCTTGCCCATGCCCTCGCAACGCGGGCACATGCCGCCGGTGATGGAGAAGCTGCGCCGCTCCTTGATCTTCTCCCCCGCTTTCTCGATCGTGACGGCGCCTGCGCCCGAGATGGAGGCGACATTGAACGAGTAGGCCTGGGGCGAGCCAATGTGGGGCTGGGCCATCCGGCTGAACACGATGCGCAGCATGGCGTTCGCGTCGGTGACGGTGCCCACGGTGGAGCGAGGGTTGGCGCCCATGCGTTCCTGGTCGACAAGGATGGCGGTGGTCAGCCCTTCCAACAGGTCGACGTCGGGCCGTGCCAGTGTGGGCATGAAGCCCTGCACAAAAGCGCTGTAGGTTTCGTTGATCATGCGCTGTGACTCGGCAGCAATCGTGCCAAACACCAGCGAGCTCTTGCCCGATCCCGAGACGCCGGTAAAGACCGTGAGCCGCCGCTTGGGGATCTCGACGCTGATGTCCTTGAGGTTGTTCACGCGTGCACCCTGCACCCGGATCAAGTCATGGGTGTCGGCCGCGTGCATGCGCCCGCCCGGTGTCGCCGTCGTCAGGTCCTGGCTCATCATGTCTCTTCTCTCTGCAGCGGGCCGCCTTCGCGGTCGCTGTCCAGCTTATCCGCAAGGCGCCGCTGGAGAGGGGCCGGGCCTTCTTCGATCCTGCTCATTTTCGGCACATCCCCACACTACAAGCGCGGCAGCAGTCGAGGGCAGGGCTTCCGTGCAGGGAGTCTGGCAGGCGCCTGCCGCCGGACCCACAAGGGCTGCAGCTAATCGAATCGCACAAATGCCCGGGTTGTGCCGCTGCGAAATTCCGTTGTCTGCTGAAAGCCGAGCGCCTCATAGAACGCCTTCTGGCCAGGCTCGTCGTCGGTCAGCAGCACCTTCTGCCGCACGCCGCCGGAGTCTTGAAGCGCCTGCCGAACCAGTTCGCGGCCAATTCCGCACCGCTGAAACTCGGGCCGGACCAGCAGGTCCTGCAGGTACCAAATGCTGGCTCCGTCGGAAATGACCCGGGCCAGGCCCACCAGCTGCTCCCCTGTTCTAGCCGCGACAACCAGGTGCGAACCCTCGAGGGCCGCTGCCAGCCGCTCGGGGGTTTCTGTGTAGCTGGTCCACCCCACGGAGTTGTACAAGTCCAGAAGGTCTGGCAGTGCCAGACCGGTGCCTGCGCTCCGGATGTAGTCAATGTCAGCCATGGGGCCCGCCGTCGTCCGCAGCCGTGAAGGCTGCCAGGTATTCCACGTCCCGGACGTACAGGTCGGCGTCGTCGTTGAGGTCAGGCTTCTCCAGTTCCACGGCCTTGACCCGGGACATGTCCGCAAGGTCCCACAGCCTGATGATGGCGACACGGAGTACGTCGTCCCAGGTGGAGTCCGATCCATAGGCGTCCAGGACTAGTTGCACCCGCGCTCTTGCCTGGGCCATGCCGGGAGCGTTGGCGGGCGTGTCCCGGGCCAGCGGCACGGCCCGGGTGGCAAAATAGGCCAGATCCCACATTCGTGGGCCAGGCGAACACATGTCGAAGTCGATGGCCCCCACCAGCCTGCCGTCCTCAAAAGCGAGGTTGTGCGGGGCAAAGTCGTTGTGGCAAATGACCTCGGCAGGCACCTTGGCCGGCGACTGCCACACGGCCCCGTCCAGCCCGAAACCAATGCTGGCGTCGTGAAGCCGGCGCAGGCGCCGGGCCCCCTCCACGAGCACGGATTCCGTCCACACCCAGTCAGGCAGCGGGTACAGCGGCACGTCTCCCGCAACGAACGTCAGCCGCTCCCGGCCGCCGGCAACTTCCAGCGGCTGCGGGACCCAGTCGATGCCGGCGCGGCCCAGGTACGCCAGATAGCGGTGGACCGTGGGCGTCCAGGGCCCGGCATTGCGCAGCACCGTGTCCCCGTCGCGCTCCACTGCATTCATGTTGCCACCGGGCAGCGGTTCTGGCATGGGGGCGTCCCTTTTCAGCGGGTGGGAGGATGCGCCCGGAAGGATTTGCGCGGGCGCGGAAGGCTAGACGGCCGGCTCTGCGGCGGCGGGATCCGTGGCGGCCGGTTTACTGACCAGGAACAGTTCGCAGGCAGCGTTGTAATACTTTTTGGACAAGCCCTGGTGCTCCATGCCGAGGCGGCGGCACACGCTCTGGGACGCCTCGTTGGCAGGGTTGGTCACCGCCACCACCTGCTCCAGCCCGGACGCAAAGGCGTGGTCCAGTACCGCCGTGGCGGCTTCGGAGGCGAAGCCGTTGCCCCAGTGGTCCGGATGGAAATGCCAGCCGATCTCGATGTCCTTTGAAGGCTGCAGGGGTTCGTCACCCGAGGCCGGAATCGGCTTGAGCAGCAGTGTCCCCACGGGCAGGCCGTCCTCCTTGCGGGTCACGGCCCAGATGCCGTGGACAGGATGGTCCATTGCCTGGAAACGGGCAAGCCGCTCAACAGCCTCCGAGCGGCTGGCCATGACGGCCGGCTCGGTGCCGATGAAGCGCTGCACCACCCAGCGGGAGTACAGGTCATAGATGAAATCGACGTCGGAATCTTCCCAGGGACGCAGGGTAAGGCGTTCAGTGTTAATTACTTCTGTCATTGAATCATTATGCACGGTCGATGGCTTGCCGGCCCTCGACCGCGGATTCCCGGGCGTGCTCCGCCGTAACACAAGGCCCGTCCGCAGCCCACGTCAAGATGGACGACGGCGGCAACCGGCCGCCGTCGTCCATCCCACCTGAGGTGCATCCCAGCCGTGTCCACACCCCGCCGAGGTGCCGGACTAGGAATCCAGCAGCTGGCGCAGCACGTACTGCAGGATGCCGCCGTGGACGTAGTAGGCCTCCTCGGCGGGGGTGTCGATGCGCAGGGTTGTCGCAATCTCGCGGCTGGTGCCGTCCGATTCGATCCGCACGGTGACTTCCCTGGGCAGTGGATTGGCGCCGGCCAGGCCGACGACGGAGTACGTCTCCATGCCGGTCAGGCCCAGCGATTCGGCGGTGTCTCCGTCCTTGAACTGCAGGGGCAGCACGCCCATGCCGATCAGGTTGGAGCGGTGGATGCGCTCAAACGAGGCGGCGATCACGGCCTTGACACCCAGCAGCATGGTGCCCTTGGCAGCCCAGTCACGGGAGGATCCGGAGCCGTAGTCGGTGCCGGCAATGACCACCAGCGGGGTGCCTGCCGCAAGGTAGGCGGTGGAGGCGTCGAAGATGGTTTCCACCGGGCCGTCGGCCGAGCGTTTGGTAAAGCCGCCTTCCACCCCCGGCACGAGGAGGTTGCGCAGCCGGATGTTGGCGAAGGTGCCGCGGATCATCACATTGTGGTTGCCGCGGCGGGAGCCGTAGGAGTTGAAGTCAACCTGGGCGACGCCGTGCTCCAGCAGGTATTGCCCGGCTGGCGTGGACTTCTTGATGTTGCCGGCCGGGGAGATGTGGTCGGTGGTCACTGAGTCGCCCAGCATGGCCAGCACCCGGGCCCCGACAATGTCGGTGACGGGGGCCGGCTCGCGCTGCATGCCGTCAAAGTAGGGTGGCTTGCGCACGTACGTTGATTCCTCGGACCAGGCGAACATGTCGCCCTCGGGGACGTCCATGCCGCGCCAGTTTTCGTCGCCATGGTAGACATCCGCGTAGCCGTCGGTGAACATTTGCGCCTCGAGGCTGGCGTCAACCACTTCCTTGATTTCCGCCGTCGTGGGCCAGATGTCCTTCAAATAGACGGGGCGCCCATCGGTGGAGGTGCCCAGCGGGTCCTTGAGCAGGTCAACGTGCATCGACCCGGCCAGGGCATAGGCGATGACCAGCGGCGGGGACGCCAGAAAATTCATCTTTACCTCGGGGTGGATGCGGCCCTCAAAGTTCCTGTTCCCGGACAGGACGGCAGCAACGGTGAGGTCGTTGCCGTTCACGCCTTCGCTGACGGCCGGGATGAGGGGGCCGGAGTTGCCGATGCAGGTGGTGCAGCCGTAACCCACCAGGCTGAAGCCGAGTTTGTCCAAATACGGGGTGAGGCCGGCACGGTTGTAATAGTCCGTGACGACGCGCGAGCCGGGGGCCAGGGTCGTCTTCACCCACGGCTTGCGGTCAAGGCCCAGCCCGACGGCTTTTTTGGCCAGCAGTCCGGCGCCGATCATGACCGACGGGTTGGAGGTGTTGGTGCAGGAGGTGATCGCGGCAATGACGATGTCGCCGTGGTCAAGGGTGAGCTGTTGCCCGTCAAGGACGATCCGGGCCGGGTCGCTGGGCCAATCCAGGGAGTCCGGCGAACCGTCATCCTCATACACGTGCGGGGGCGCGTCGCGGGCAATGCGGGAGCTGATGGCCACGGGGTCGCTGGCCGGGAACGATTCATCTCCGGCGTCGTCAAGCCCGCCGGCCATCACGGCAACTTCCTGCGACTCTCCGGCCAGCAGCCCGCGTACGGCACGGGTTGCGCTGCGCAGCGGAATCCGGTCCTGCGGCCGCTTGGGCCCGGCGATGGAGCTTTCCACGGTGGACAGGTCGAGTTCCACGATCTGGCTGTAGTCGGGGGTGTGGTCGGGATCGTGCCAGATGCCCTGTTCCTTGGCGTAGGCCTCGACAAGGTTGATCTGGTGTTCGGTGCGGCCCGTGAGGCGCATGTAGCTCAGTGTTTCCCCGTCAATGGGGAAGATGGCGCACGTTGAACCGTACTCGGGGCTCATATTGCCCAGCGTTGCCCGGTTGGCAAGCGGCACATTGGCCACGCCCGGGCCGAAGAAGTCGACAAACTTGCCCACAACACGGGTCTTGCGCAGCAGCTCCGCCACGGTCAGCACCAGGTCGGTGGCGGTGGTGCCCTCCGGCAGTTCGCCGGTGAGCTTGAAGCCGACCACCTGGGGAACAAGCATGCTCATGGGCTGGCCGAGCATTGCTGCCTCCGCCTCGATCCCGCCGACGCCCCAGCCAAGCACGCCCAAGCCGTTCACCATGGGCGTGTGCGAGTCGGTGCCGACGAGAGTGTCGGGATAAGCCTGGGTCACGCCGTCGTGCTTCCTGGTGAACACCACCCGGGACAGGTACTCCAGGTTCACCTGGTGGCAGATGCCGGTGTCCGGCGGCACCACCAGGAAATCGGCGAACGACTGCTGGGCCCAGCGCAGGAGCTGGTAGCGCTCCTGGTTGCGCTTGAACTCAAACTCGGAGTTCTTGGTGATGGCGTCCGGGCGGTTGAAGACGTCGGCGATGACCGAGTGGTCGATGACGAGTTCGCCGGGGATCAGCGGGTTGATTTTGGTGGGGTCCCCGCCCAAGCCCGACATGGCGTCGCGCATGGCCACCAGGTCAACCACGCACGGGACGCCGGTGAAGTCCTGCATCAGCACCCGTGCCGGCGTGTACTGGATTTCCTTGCTAGCTTCGGCGCCGGGGTCCCAGTCCCCCACGGCGCGCACCTGCTCGGCCGTGACAAGGTGGCCGTCCTCGTTGCGGAGCAGGTTTTCCAGCAGCACCTTCAGGCTGTAGGGCAGCCTGGCGGAGCCCGGAACCTTGTCCAATCGGTAGATTTCATATGGTTCGCCATCAACGACGAGTTCACCGCGTGCATCGAAACTGTTGGAAGACATGTCAATCCCTTTTCTCAGCTAGCCCTTTAAGCCACCATAGCCCCCAGTGGCAGCTTGGCAAGGGCTGTACGAGAAGGTGCGCGCGGAGCTGTGCCCGGGATCGGCCGATGCTTGGCACAATGGAGGCACCATCAACTCCTGGGAGGGCACGATCATGAAGTTTGTCTTGGAAGTGGACTTGGACGCCGTCAAGGAGGAACCAGGGCCGGAATTGGCCCGCATCCTGCGCTATTGGGCAGGCAACCTCAACCACTACGCCCTTGAACCGGGAGTTGCCGAGACGGTCATGGACAGCGCCTACTCCCCTGTTGGCGCCTGGCGCATCGAGGCCGACAATGCATGATCCCGAGCTGCCCGTGTTCGACGACGCCGGCCTCAATCAAGGCAGCCCCAGCCAGACCTATCTGCAACAGGCCCTCGCCGCCGTTCTGGATGCCGACGGACTCCCGCCGATTGTGCAGGCCGGCCACCCCGTCCTGCGCGCCCGGGCGCTCCCCTTCACCGGGCAGCTCACGGACCCTGACTTGGCGCGGCTCATCGAGATCATGACCGAGACCATGCGGGCCGCTCCGGGAGTTGGCCTGGCCGCCCCGCAGATCGGCATCCCGCTGCAGCTTGCCGTGCTCGAAGACGTGTACGACGTCTCCGCCGAGAACGCGGCTGCCCGGCACCGCGAGCCGCTTGAACTCTTCGCCATCCTCAACCCCCGCTACACCCCCGCCGGCAACGCGCTGGCCTCCCATTACGAGGGCTGCCTGTCAGTGCCCGGCTGGCAGGCCGTGGTGGACCGGCCTGCAGCCGTTGACCTGTCGTACGACGACGAACTTGGCACCGCGCGCACCCGCCGGTTCACGGGGTGGCAGGCAAGAATCGTCCAGCACGAAAGCGACCATCTCGCCGGCACCCTGTACCTCGACAAGGCACACACGCGCTCGCTGGCAAGCAACGCCCAATACAACGAGCACTGGGCCAACCCGGACATCGCGGCCGCCCGGGCGGGGCTGAACTTCTAGCAGTTCTACGGCGCCACATGCTCGCTGTCCGCCGCCTTCTTCGGATCGAGTTTGCAGTTGTTGGACGTGGAAACCGCATTCCGAGGGTTTGTGGTCCAACAACTGCAAACTCGAATTCATGGTGCCAGCCTTGAGGGCAGACGGCTGGTCGCCGGTTGGACGGTGGGTCCCTGATTGCCGCCAGCCGCTAGGATTATGGGATGGACACCGCCGCGCTCAACACCCTGCTCTGCCCGATCTGCGGCCTCGAATTCTCTGACAACCAGCCCCGGTCGCTTGCCTGCGCCAACGGCCACAGCTTTGACATCGCCCGCCAGGGATACCTGAACCTCCTCACCGGACACGGCACCAAATTTGTCCCCGACACCGCCGACATGGTCGCTGCCCGCGACGCATTCCTGGACGCCGGCCACTACCTGCCGCTCGGAGCCGCACTGGCAGAGGCAGTGCAGGCGCAACTGGCCAGCACCGGAAGCAGCCCGGCCCTGATCGTTGATGCCGGCACCGGCACCGGCTGGTACCTCCACCAGATCCTGGCGGCGCTGGCACCCGAGCCTGGTGGGGTTGAACCCGGGCGGGATGCCAACCACGGACCCGACCCGGCCAGCGGGACCCGCAATATGGCCGCGGCCAGTAGTGCCAGCAGCGGCACTCGCAGCGTGGCCGCGGTGGGCCTGGACATCTCCAAGTTCGCCCTGCGCCGGGCAGCCAGGCGCAATCCGGCCGCCGTGAACATCGTCTGGGACCTGTGGCGGGAGCTGCCGCTGGGAGCCAACACGGCCGACGTCGTGCTTGTCATCTTTGCCCCGCGCAACGCCACCGAATTTGCGCGCATCCTCAAGCCGGGCGGGGCGCTCGTGGTGGTCACTCCCCTGCCACAGCACCTCGCCGAAATTGCCCAGGACGCAGGGATGCTGGCGATTCAAGCTGACAAGGAAGCAGCCCTCACCCACTCGATGGCGGCGAATTTCTCGCTGGTGGCCAGCCAGGAGCTGGTGGTGCCGCTGCGGCTGGCCCCGGCCGACGTCGGCAATGTGGCCTTGATGGGCCCGGCCGGGCACCACCTTGACCCCGTTGAATTGGGTGTACGGCTGGCGAAGCTGCCCCCACTGACGACGGCGACGGCGGCATTCCGCATCTCGGTTTTCACTGCGGTGCCGGCACAGTCCTGAGTGGGCCGCCCCCGGGCGTCCTGCCTGACGCCAATTGTGCCTGACGCCAATTGTGGTCAGTCCTGCCCGAGCGGGCGCTGCGGCTCGGGGTCGCCAAGGTCGATCATGGCCGCCGGGCGCTTGGTGTGCAGGTCGACGTGGAGCCAGCGCAAGGTCAGCTGTGTCAGGGGCCCCACGCACAGGGCGAACGCCGCGGTTCCCGCGCCGACAACACCGCCAAGGAAGAAGCCCACCACCACGACCGAGAGTTCGATGGCGGTCCGGATGAGCCACACCGGGCGGCCGGTGACCCGGACCAGGCCCGTCATCAAGCCGTCCCGCGGGCCGGGACCCATGCCGGCGCCAATGTAGAGCGCGGTGGCGAACGCCAGGAGGAACAAGCCGGCTGCGAAGGAGCCGACTTGCAGGCCAAAATGCTGCGCTTGCGGGATTATTGCCAGGCCCACATCCGCGAAGATGCCGACCAGGATGGCGTTGGCGATGGTGCCAAAACCTGGCCACTGCTTGAGCGGGATCCAAAACAGCAAGACCACCCCGCTGATGATGATGGTGCACAGCCCAAAGGAGATGCCTGTGGTCCTGGACAAGCCCTGGGCAAAGACGTCCCAGGGTGAGGCACCAATGTTTCCGCGGATCATCAGGGCGATCGCAAACCCGTATAGGGCCAGGCCAAGAAAGAGCCGGACAACACGGACTGGAAGATTTCGGGTGGAGAAGAACAACTGCATGAGCCCAGTCTAGTCAAACTGGCCTTACGCAAAAGGGCCAATTCAACTAATGTGGCTTCATGAACTCTTTTGTAACCGGACGCAGGCTGGTGCGCGAGCTTGGCGAATGGCGCAGCAGCGCCCCCGCCTACAAGGCCCTCGCCGAGCGGATCCGCGTGTTGCTCATGGACGGACGGCTCTCCAGCGGTGCGAAGCTGCCGGCCGAGCGGGAATTGAGCCAGGCCCTGGCGTTGAGCCGGACCACGGTCGCTGCCGCGTATTCAAAACTGCGCGACGACGGCTTCCTGGACAGTGTGCGCGGCTCGGGCAGCACGTTGCAGCTCCCCGGCCGGGAACGCGGCGAGCATGCCCTGCACCCCGGCCTCTCGCTGGACTTCACCAAGGCCACGGCACCGGCTTATCCGGGGATTCAAGGGGCCTACGCAAACGCGCTTGAGCAGCTGCCAGCGTACTTGTGCCATGACGGCTTCGACCTGGTTGGCCTGCCGGACCTCCGGGAAGCCATTGCACAGAGCTACACGGACAGGGGCGTGCCCACCTCAGCCGATCAAATCATGGTGACGGTCGGGGCCCAGCATGCGCTCAACCTTGTCACCCGGACCCTGTACTCACCCGGTGAACGAATCCTGGTTGAACAACCCACCTATCCGCATGCACTCGACACCTTTGCCTCCGTGGGGGCGCGGGTGCTGGCCTTTCCGGTCCGTCAGGACGGTGGCTGGGATTTACAGGAGGCACTGCTGCAAATCCGGCGGGCGGCACCGAGCCTGGCATTCCTCATGCCCGACTTCCACAACCCCACCGGCATGAGCATGTCAATCCATGAGCGCGAATACCTGGCTGCTGCGGCAGCACGGGAAGGGACCGTCCTTGTTGTGGATGAAACCACGGCGCTGCTGGACATCGACCGTGGGCCGTTGCCGCCCATGGCTGCCTTCTCCCCCAATATTCTGACCTTGGGGTCGTTGGGGAAACTTGCCTGGGGCGGCCTGCGGGTTGGGTGGATCCGGGGCCCGCGCGAGATCATGGCCAGGCTCCTGCGCAACCGACCTGCCGGGGACCTTGGCACGCCGCTGGTTGAACAACTCGCGGCCACCACGCTGCTTCAGGAGCTGCCGTCGATGGCGGCCAGCCGCAGCCTTGACCTGCGCCGCGGGCGGGACACGGCAGTGCAACTCCTCCGTGCGCAGCTGCCGCAATGGCAGGTGCAGGTCCCCGACGGCGGCATTTCCCTGTGGATCAACACCGAATCGGTGTCCAGCTCAGCCCTGGCGCTGGCGGCCAGGGCTGAAGGGCTCGGGCTGGTTCCCGGCCCGCGGTTTGGGATCGACGGCGCCTTTGAACGCTATCTGCGCCTGCCCTTCGGCTACAGCGACGGACAGTTGGGCGAGGGAATCGGGATCTTGGGCCGCATTGCCGGCCATGTTGGCTCCGACCCGTTGAGAATGCCACTTCAGGCCGTCATTTAGCCGGATATTCCCAGCCTCGCGTAGTAGGCTCGTAGATACGGAAATAAGTCTCTAAGGGGGACTCAATGCTCGAATGGATTAATGACTTTGGCTGGATCATCTGGCTGACAGTTTTCCTGCTGTTGGCTGTCGCTGAGATGCTGACGTTGAACCTGTACTTCATTTTGATGTCTGTTGGAGCATTGGCTGCCCTCGTGGCTTTCCTGTTCCACGCTGAACTGTGGCTGCAGATCGTGATTTTCTGCGTTGTTGCGCTTGCCACCACCGTCCTGATCAGACCACTGGCGCTGGCGCATCTGCACCGCGGCCCGGCCGACCAGCTCTCCAACATTGACCGGCTCATCGGTCACAAGGCAGTCGTCCTGGAAACGGTCGGACTCGCCGGAGGATTGGTCAAGATCGGCGGCGACATCTGGACTGCCCGGATCACCGGAGGCAGTGAGCTTCCCGTCGGTTCGGCCGTTGAAGTCGACGCCATCGACGGCGCCACCGCGATCGTCAGCCACCCCTTGGCGCACAAGTCGCCGGGACCAGCCACCACCACAGCTTAGGCACCACTGCCGGGCCGCGGGCTCATGCCCGCGCGCCATGTGGCAGTGATGCACAGATTCTTACACAGAAAAGAGGGGATTTCATGGGAGACGGAGCCGGCACAGTCGTGTGGCTGTTTGTTGTACTAGTCCTACTGATATTCGTAGTGATTGTCCTTGTTCGATCGGTCCGCATCATTCCACAGGCCCGTGCCGGTGTGGTGGAGCGCCTTGGCAAGTACCAGCGCACCCTGAATCCAGGGCTGACGGTGTTGATTCCATTCGTGGACCGCCTGCTGCCGCTGCTGGATCTGCGTGAGCAGGTTGTCTCGTTCCCGCCGCAGCCCGTGATCACCGAAGACAACCTGGTGGTCTCCATCGACACGGTTGTCTACTTTCAGGTCACCGACCCCCGTGCGGCAACCTATGAGATCGCGAACTACATTCAGGCTGTGGAACAGCTGACCACCACCACGCTGCGTAACGTCGTCGGTGGCTTGAACCTGGAAGAGGCACTGACCTCGCGTGACCAGATCAACGGTCAGCTGCGCGGCGTGCTCGATGAGGCCACCGGCCGCTGGGGCATCCGCGTCAGCCGTGTCGAGCTCAAGGCCATTGACCCGCCCCTGTCGATCCAGGACTCCATGGAAAAGCAGATGCGTGCGGAGCGTGACCGCCGTGCGGCCATTCTGACGGCGGAAGGAACCAAGCAGTCAGCCATTTTGACCGCCGAAGGTGAGCGCCAGTCCTCCATCCTGAAGGCTGAAGGCGACGCCAAGGCCGCGATCCTGCGCGCTGACGGTGAATCCCAGGCCATCCAGAAGGTCTTCAGCGCCATCCACAAGGGCAACCCCACGCAGAAGCTGCTGGCTTACCAGTACCTGCAGACGCTGCCCAAGATTGCCGACGGCACCTCCAACAAGCTGTGGATCATCCCCAGCGAAGTGGGCGAGGCCTTGAAGGGCATCGGCAATGTTTTGGGGACCACCACCCCTGACACCGACGACGCCGTCGACCTCACCCAGTCTCCCGGAGCCTAAGCAGCGTCACGGGAGCAGCACCGGCAACACCGGGATTTCACCAGAAACACGGTGAACGCGGCCAAGCACGTATAATGAGTGCTTGGCCGCGTGGCGTTTTGCCCGGCCGCATTTTTCGCATCCCGGCCGTGCAGGAACAATTGCATGCGGTGATGCGTTGAAACTAATGTCGTCAAAGCCTTGGATGACGGTGGAATCCGCTGAAATCCGGGGTCTTACACCCGTGCTTCATGAACGCATTGAAGCAGGGAACAACTTGAGGGAGAAGTCATGAGCGATCGCAGCCTGCGTGGCATGCGCTTGGGCGCACAGAGCATGGAGACGGAATCCGGTGTGGAGCCGGCTCCCCGCCAGCGCGTGGAATACCGTTGCCCCGACGGCGAGCAGGTGTTTGTCACGTTCTCGTCCGAAGCCGACATCCCGGCAACCTGGATGTCCAAGACCGGCAAGGAAGCCCTCCTTGTGAACGGCGAAGCCCCGGACACGTCCAACGACAAGCCGGTGCGCACCCACTGGGACATGCTCCTTGAACGGCGCAGCCTGCCCGAGCTGGAAACCATTCTGGCGGACCGCCTGACCATCCTGCGCGAAAAGCGCGGCGAAAAGGTCTAGGCACCAGCGCGAGACCCAAAAGGTGGGCTGCCCAAACGGGCGGCCCATCTTTTTTGCGTGTTCCCGCATTCCCAGACTCCCCGACTGCGCACCTCCCGCCTCCTCCCCCGAAGATCTGTGTGGCAGTCGCTGGATCGGAAAGCACATACTGTCGGTGATGTGGTCCAACAACTGGTGCACAGAAGTTCAGCTGGGCCATGCGGAAGCTCAGGCGCACCGTGGGCGGCTGGTGCACCATGGAAGGCCGGAGAGCCGTGGGACGGCGAAAGGCCCCTCCCCCGTCGTGGGTGACGGTGGCGGGGCCATTCGAGAGCTGGCGGGGACGTTCCTGTGCCCGGTTGCGGGAAAACCTACTTGTTGCGACCTGTCAGTTTGTTCCAGCGCGCAGTCAAACCCCACTTGGTGACGTTGAGCATTGCCTCCTGGACAATGTTGCCGCTCATCTTCGAGGCCCCAAACTCGCGCTCCACGAACGTGATGGGCACCTCGACCACCTTGAGGCCCAGCTGGCACACGCGCCAGAGCATGTCGACCTGGAACCCGTAGCCAACTGATTCCACGGAGTCGAAGTCAAGCGCCTCGAGGGTGCTGCGCCGGAACGCGCGGTAACCGCCTGTCACGTCCCGGATCGGGATCCCCAGCAGAACCCGCGAGTACAGGCTGCCGCAGGTGGAAATCAGCTTGCGGTGCAATGGCCAGTTGACGACCTTGCCGCCGGGGACCCAGCGTGAGCCCAGCACGAGGTCTGCGCCCTGGTCGATTGCATCAAGAAGCAGCGGTAGTTGCTCGGGCTGGTGCGAGCCGTCGGCGTCCATCTCTACCAGTACGTCGTAACCGGCCTCCAAGCCCCAGGCAAAGCCGGCCAGGTACGCGGCTCCCAAACCCTCTTTGCCGGCGCGGTGCAGGACATGAACTTGGGGATCATTGGCTGCGAACTCGCTGGCCCACTGGCCGGTGCCGTCGGGGCTGTTGTCGTCAGCAATGAGCACGTCCGAATTCGGCACGGCTGCGCGCAACCGGGTGAGCGTTTTGGGCAGCGACTCAATCTCGTTGTACGTGGGAATGATCGTCAGGACACGCAACAATTGGTGCCTTTCACTGGAGAAAATTGGTGGCAGGCCTTGCGCTGCTTCCGCCGGAGCCGGAATGTGGCTCTTACTCACAGCGGACGGGGCAGGCAATGCCGAATGTCCAGTATATGGGAGGGTGCAGGAGAAAAGATAAGTTCACGCGCCTTCGGACCAAAGAGGAGCCGTGCACAAGCACAATATGCGCATGCACGGAGCCAAACTGTTTTCTAGTGGCGCGCGAACTTATCTCCCAAGTGTCGGTAGGACGGTCTCCCGCACCGACCGGGCCCCTCCCCCAAAGGAGGTTCTCCGCTCCCCTAAAACTAATTGCCCATGGTCCTGGTGTCAACACGGTGCTGACCTGCAACGATGCGCATCGTTGCAGGTCAGGGGCGGTATCTGCGGGGGTCCATGACCTGCCGGAGAGGGCCGTCTTTTGGGCCGGAAAGGTGCTGAATTCAGGCCTGCCCGGCACCTGCCTGGAAGTCGTTGCTGGCGTACAACTCGCGGCCCAAGTGCACCGTTTGCAGGCAGCGGGGATCATTGTCACTGTCCAGTGCGGGCAACAGCGGCGTCCGTGCCCGCGGGTCGGTCGACCAGGACTGGACCCTTTCATCGGCGACCTGCACCATAAGTGCTTCCACGTCCCAGACGGCAAAGCTGGCTGGTGCCCCGGGGCCCAACTGACCGTGGAACGGGTTTTCGGATTTGGCAGCCCGCCAGCCGGCGCGGGTGTGGCCAATGAAAGCCGCCCGGGCCGAGATCCGTGAGCTGGGTTCGTGGTGGTTCAGCGCTGCGCGCACACTGGCCCACGGGTTGAGCGGGGTGACGGGCGCGTCCGAGCCAAAGAACAGCGGCACGCCTGCCGAGTAGAAACGGGCCAGGGGGTTGAGTTCCAGGGCGCGTGCGGCGCCGAGCCGTTGGGCGTACATGCCGTCGCTCCCGCCCCAGAGCGCGTCAAAGACTGGCTGCACGGATACGCCGACGGCGTGTTTGGCAAGCGCCGCCATGGCTGCCTCGTCGACCATTTCGGCGTGCTCAAGGCGGTGGCCGGCAGCACGAATTTTATCGATGCCCACTTGGCTGGCAGCTTGTTCCAGGCCGGCAACGGCAATCTCCATGGCACCGTCGCCAATGACGTGAAACCCGCCGGTCAGGCCCAGCTCGGACGTGGCGGCGAAATGGTTGGCCACCTGATCAACCGTGAGTTGGGCGCTGCCGCTGGTGTTGGCGTCGTTGTAGGGCTGGCGCAGCAAGGCTGAGCGGGAGCCCAGTGAGCCGTCGATGTTAATGTCCCCGGCCAGGCCCAGCAGGTTGACGCCCACCCCCGACAGCCGGGCCAGCACCTCCCGTGCTTCGTCGGCGCTGGAGACCAGTTGGCCCCAATATGGCAGGATTTCCGGGAGGCCGGCACCTTCCGTTGCCGTCAACGCCATCAATGCTGCCAAATCGTCGGGAGAGCCCACATGCGGCGCGCTCATCTCGGCGAGGGCAACATAGCCGTTGGCGGCTGCGTGGCGCAGTGCCCGCTGCTGTGCCTGGCCGCGCCGTGCAGGCGTCAGGGAACGCGCCGCGTCCCTTGCGGTGGCATGGGCGGCTCCGCTGACAAGTCCGTCCCCCTCCCAGCCGGGGAGACTGTCAAGGCCGCACCGCTGTGCCAGGGCCGGTGACACAAGTCCTGAATGCACGTCCACGCGGGCGAGATACACCTCACGTCCGGCGGCTGCCCGCTCCAGCTCGGCGGCACCGGGCAACCGGGGGTTGGCCCAGCTCGAGTTGTCCCAGCCATGGCCCAGCACCAGGCCGTTGGTGGCCGCGGCTCCGGCGGCAACCAGGTCCAGAAGTTCCTCGGCGGACCGTGCCCCGGCCAGGTCAACCGACTCAAGTGCCAGGCCCGTCTCGGTGACGTGGACATGGGAGTCGACGAATCCCGGCGCGACCAGCGCGCCCTGCAGGTCAACTTCACGCATGCGTGAATCCAGCAGCGACGTGGCGGCATGTTCGGAGCCCACCCAGGCCACCACATCCCCGTCAACCAGCATGGCGGTGGCGAAGGGGTCGGCGGCGCTGTAGACAGAGCCGTTACGGTACAAGGTCAATGACATGGGAAAGCTGTCCTTTCAACAAAATGTGCAACAACAAGTGGATCGTCGGCAAGTGCATTGCCGTCAAGTAAACCGCGTACGTCAGCGAGGGTCTCTAGGCCGCCACCGCTTAGGCCGCCACTGCTCAGTCCACCACTGCGGTGTAGGCGACCACGCCGCGGCGCACCAGGTCCATGGCGGATCTGCAGACGGGGGCAAACTCCGCGGGCAGCGAGGGCACCTGTGCCAGCTGCCCCAAGAGGTCGATGACCTGCTTGGTCCAGCGTACAAAGTCGCCGGCGGCAAGGTCGGTGCCGTGCAGTGATTCCTGCAGGCTCCGGCCCCCGGCCCACTTGTACATGGGCCAGACCAGGCCAAGCTCGGGTTCGCTTGTCAATGGCAGCCTGTGGGACTCCTCGTCATCCTGCAGGCGGGACCACAGCACGATCACGTCTTCGACGGCCTGTTCCAGGCTGACACTGGGCATCCGCGGCCTGGCCCCCTCGGCGTCGCGCTTGGACTGGTACACCAGCGTCGTGACAAAGGCGGCCAGCTCGGCGGCGTCCAGGTCGCCAAAGGATCCTTGCCGCAGCGCCAGGGCGATGAGCAGGTCCTTCTCGCCGTAGACGCGCCGCAACCGCTGGCCGTCATTACTGGGACGCAGGTTCCCGGCGTCGTCCGCGACCACAAAACCGTAGCCCGCCAGCAGGTCGATGACCCGGTCGAAGGTCCGTGCAATGGTGTTTGTGCGCGCCTGGATGGCCCTGACAATGCCGTCGGTCTCCTTGCGCAGCTTCCACCAGCGCTCGGACCACCGTGCGTGGTCCTCCCTGTCGCTGCAGCCATGGCAGGGGTGGGCGCGCAGCTTCCTGCGCAGCGTGGCGATCGCGTCGTCCTCGAGCGCAGGCAGGTCCTCGTCGCGGTGCTTGAACGCCGCCGAACGGTGGGGGCGCTGGCCGGAGTTGTCGGCGAGCCTGGCCTCGACCGCCGCCAGCAGGTTCCGCTTGTCCTTGGGCACTTTTGGATTGAAGCCCTTGGCCACCCGCACCTGGGCCAGGGCCTCCACCGGGCCGGTCAGGTCATGCAGGCTCAGCCGGCGGTACTCCTTGTCCAGGCCGAGCACCCCTGGGCGCGGACTGCGGGCGTTGGCATCTGCATCAAGCACGACGGCGTAACCGGCGTTGCGTCCGCCCGGCACCATGATCACGTCGCCGGCACGAAGATTGGCGACCGACGCCACAACGGCATTGCGCCGCTGCTTTGCCTTGGATTTAGAGGCACCCGACTCGTGGTCGGAGAGTTCGCGGCGAAGCTTGGTGTACTCGCTGAAGTCGCCGAGGTGGCAGCTCATGGACTTTTCGTAGCCGGCCAGGGATTCTTCCCGGGAGCGGACCTGCCGGGCCAGGTCAACCACTGAACGGTCGGCCTGGAACTGGGCAAAGGAGGATTCCAGAATGTCCCGTGTGCGGGCACGGCCGAACTGGGCCACGAGGTTGATGCTCATGTTGTAGGTGGGGCGGAAACTTGAGTTCAGCGGATAGGTGCGCTTGGAAGCCAGCCCACCTACGGCGGCGGGGTCGGTGCCCGGCTGCCACAGCACAACTGCGTGGCCCTCGACGTCGATGCCGCGCCGGCCGGCACGGCCTGTCAGCTGGGTGTACTCCCCCGCTGTGATGCCAACGTGGGCTTCGCCGTTGTATTTCTCCAGCTTTTCCAGAACCACAGTGCGGGCAGGCATGTTGATGCCCAGGGCCAGCGTCTCCGTGGCGAAGACCGCACGGACCAGTCCGTTGACGAACAAGTCCTCGACAACTTCCTTGAAACTTGGCAGCATGCCCGCGTGGTGGGCGGCCAGTCCGCGCAGCAGGCCGTCGCGCCAGCCCCAAAAGCCAAGGATGTCCTTGTCGGCGTCGGGCAGCTCGGCACAGGCGGTGTCCACGCGGCGGGCGATCTCAGCTTGTTCCTCCGGCGTCGTCAGCCACAGCCCGGCGGCAGCACATTGCTGCACGGCGGCGTCGCAGGCTGCGCGGGAGAAGATGAAGGTGATGGCCGGCAGCAGGTCCTGGCTTTCAAGGGCGCGGATGACCTGGGGGCGGGAGGCAGCCCTGGCCCAGCCGGGGCTGCCGCCGTGACCCCCACCTTGGAAGCCGCCGCCCTGATAGCTCCGGCGCGGGGAGTCGCCACGCTGGCCTCCACGCTCTTGAGGGGGATTGTTCTGGTAGCCGCGGCCGCGGGAACCCCCGGAACCGCGCCGGCCGTGGCTGCTGCCGTGGCCGGTGCTGACGGATTCGCTGCGCGCCAGCTTCAGCAGTTCGGGGTTGATCTTGGGTGTTTTGGCACCGGTCCCGGCGCCATTGTTGGCAGCCGGGCCGGCGCTCTCAGGCCTGGTTGCGGCGACCTTGTCGGCAGGAACCGTCGCGGCGATCTCGTCGAACGGGACGTTTTCGGCAAACAAGTCAACCAAATCGCGCCGCACCATGACGTGCTGCCACAGCGGCACGGGCCTGTGTTCGGAAACCACGACGGCTGTATCCCCCCTGACAGTGCCCAGCCAGGCGCCAAACTCCTCGGCGTTGGAGACTGTGGCGCTCAGCGAGATGACGGAAACCTCGCTGGGCAGGTGGATGATCACTTCTTCCCAGACTGCGCCGCGGAAGCGGTCGGCCAGGTAGTGGACCTCGTCCATGACCACATAGGACAGGCCGGTGAGTGTGTCCGAGTCGGCGTACAGCATGTTGCGCAGCACCTCGGTGGTCATGACCACCACAGGGGCTTCCGAGTTATAGCTCGTGTCGCCTGTCAGCAGGCCCACATTAGCCGCACCGTATTTGGCGGCCAGTTCCTGGAATTTTTGATTGCTCAGGGCCTTGATGGGCGTGGTGTAAAACGCCTTGTGTCCACGAGTGAGTGCCAGATGAACGGCAAATTCGCCAACAATCGTCTTGCCGGCCCCGGTGGGGGCGGCAACCAAAACACCGCGGCCGGCCAGCACGGCCCGGCACGCGGTGTCTTGAAAATCATCCAACTCGAAATTCAGGCCGGCCTTGAAGTCACCAAAGTCGGTTCCTGCATCCACGGACCGCTGTTTGGCTGCCAGGTAGCGTTCGGAAGGACTTGGCATATCAGAGTTCGGCATGCCTCAAGCCTACGTCAGCCTGGGCCTCACTTGGCCCAAGCCGGTGTCGGTACGGAAGACGCAAAGATCAGAGGATTTCAAGATCCTTCGACGGCGTCGCGACATCCGCTGTGACGTCTGATGCCTTGGCTTTTTTGGCATCCCGGCGGTCACGGCGCTTGTCGTTGAGAATGCACAAGCCAATTGCGCCGAAGTAGAGCACCAACAGCGGTGCACCCAGGAAGAACATACTCATGACGTCGGAACCCGGTGCCGCCATGGCCGAGACGATCGTGACACCGAGAATGGTGAAACGCCAGGCCTTGAGATAGGTCTTGCCTCGCACAATGCCTACGGCATTGAGCGCAACGAGCAATACGGGAACCAAGAAGGCTACCCCCATAAACAGCATCAGCTGCATGGCAAACTGCAGGTACTCAAGGGCCCCAATAATGTTCGCAGACTCACTACCCGCAGGGGTAAATGAGGTCAACGCCTTCACGATATTGGGCCAGACCAACCAACCTGCATAAATACCAGCCAGGAACAGCGGAACCGAGGCAAACATATAGGACAGCGAGTATCGCCGTTCCTTCTTGGTCAGCCCGGGAGTGATGAACGCCCACAGCTGGTAGATCCACACCGGTGAGGCAATGATCAGGCCTAAGAGCAACGTGATCTGAATCTTCAAATCAAAGGAGCTCGTAACACCCGGAAAATTCAAGGTCGCCACAATGTCGCGTTCTTCACTGATGTCGCGAAGAGGCTGCGTCAGAGCAGTGAGCAGCGGGTCATAGATGATCCAGCCGAGAATGATGCCCGGGATCATCGCCAGCGCACTCTTGAACAGCCGGTTTCGGGCCTCAATCAGGTGGGCCTTGAGCGGCATCCGCCCTTCTGGGTTGGCTTTACGGCCTTTTGTGGCGCCCACCGGTTCCGTCTCGGTTTCTATGACTGAGCGCCGGTACCGGTTCCGGTACCCTCGCCCGAAGCGTTGCCCTGTGTTGGGTTGTTGACGATCTTGCCCTCAAACGGCGCCTCAGGGGCGGCAGCCGTTGTCGGTGCTGCGGGTGTCGTCGGAGCAGCCGGCGGGGTCGAAGGGGTCTCGTCCTTGCCGTCGTTCTTCATTTCCTTGACCTCGGACTTGATGATCCGCATGGACTGGCCAAGGCTGCGGGCCATGCCCGGGAGCTTCGGTGCTGCAAAGAGCAAGAGAACAACAATGATGATGATGGTGATAGCCCAGGGGCTCTCAAAAAGTCTTCCCACGGTAACGCCTTTCCTTTTGGTTCATCCTACGTCGTGTAATGCTTCGATGTCGCGCAAGGATTGGAGCTGTCCGCGTTCTTTCCTGCGGGCGACGCGCCGCTGAAGACGGGCGAAACGCCGTTCTTCTTTGGCAGCTAGGTAATCATCCTTCATTTTTTCAGGGGTTGCAAAAACGGCGCTGCCGGGAACCACCGTCCGCGGTTTTGTGACGTGCTCCACAGCGGCTTTTTGCATGCTGGCATCCCAGTAGGCGCTGCGCTCGGCGGAGACGTCGCTGAATGTTCGCACCGTTGCCGTGGCGCCCCGCCAGAGCTTGAAGCCCAAAAAGGCAATGAAGAGCAGGGCCAGCGCAACGAGCGCCAACCAAATTAGAATCCAGGACCACCAAGGCATTTTTTAAGTCTATCCGTCCTGACTGGGAGGGGCCGGGGTGTTTTCGCCCACAGCGTCATTGCCTGCCGCGTCTTGGCGTGCAGCGCCATGCCCGGCAGCGTCAGATCCGGCCGTGTCATAGCTTTCGGCGGCGTCCGCCAGCCAGGCAGCTGCAGCTGCGCGAAGCTCCTCCGGGGCGGCCACCCTGGCGTGTCCGCCGAGCCGGGCCATGAGCGGGGCCAGCGTCGCTGTCTCCCCCACAAGCAGCCGCAGCCCGACAGCGCCGCCGGCAAAGGCAGCGCCACCGAGAGAGTCGCCACCCGAGAAACCAGCGTCGTCGGCAGCCTCGCCCTGAGGCCCGGACTCAGGCCCAGCGCCGGCAAGGTCGAACAGCCCGGCGTTGTAGGCGGGTCCCAGGCGCTGCGCGGTGGTTGCATCGGCCACCAGCTGGACAGTGACGTCGTCACTGCCTGGATCGTAAATCCCGGCGGCTGGATCCCACGACACGGCCGTCGCAGTCGCGTGTACCTGCACGCCGGCGTCGGAAAGTTCCTTGATGTGGTCGACACGGAAGCTGCGCAGTCCCCCGGCCCGGCGGCACCAGGCACGCAGGTACCAGGCGGAATCCATGGAGAACAGGCGGCGGGGCTCAACAACGCGTTCACTCAACTCGTCCCGGGAACGGACCAGGTAGGTGATGGCGGCGGCCCTGCCGTTGTCGATCGCTTCCTGCAGGGCGGCAATGGTGTCCATCTCCTGGCCGGAGATCAGGTGAAGTCCGACGGCGTCGGCCAGCCAGGCGTCGTTCCCCGCCACGGCGCCCACTGACTCGATGGCCCGGCCCAGATTTTCGGCTTGTTGGGTGCCCGGGATGGCGGTGAGTGCCTGCAGCCCGACAAGGACGGAACAGGCTTCTTCCTGGGTCAGGCGCAGCGGCCCGGACAGTGTTTCGGCATCCCTGATGAACACCTGGCCGGCCTCTGTTGTCACGTCCATGAGGTCGCCATGGAAGTAGCCGGGCAGGCCCGTGACGTTGAGCGTGTCCTTGTCCTTGGCCCACTCCTTGGCGCCGATGCTGAATTCGGCCAGAACCTCGGCCTCCGACACACCCGGGTTCGCCACCAGATATGGCACCATCGACAAAAGCCGGATCAACCTGTCCCGGGAATCCCTTTTCCTGGCCGGGGGCGGCGCCAGGGTGGTGGACCAATCCAAAGGACCCGGCGCTGATGCAGCAGCCGTTGCAGCGCGGCGCAACCGCCCGGCAACGGCTTCGCGAAGCTCGGGAGGATCCAAAACCTGTCCCATGGCACCCAGGGCTGCAACGTCGTCGGCCATCAACTCGGGTTCACGGTAGGTGACGTGCAAGACGTCCCAACCGTCCCGCAGCCAGCTGGAATCCGTGACCGGGGTTGTACCGCTGCGGCTGCGCAGCCAGTTGGCCGCCCCTGCCGGCACGGCGATGGTTGCCGTGTGCGGGATGCCGGTGCCCAAGCTGGTGAGCACCGTGGAGATGGTGAAATCTGTGGGGCGTTCGAAGGTTTCCAGCGCGTGGACCTGAACGTCGGAGGTGATGCGGGAGAGCCGGAAGTTGCGTTCCTGGGCCTTGTCCACATCGAAGGCTGCGAGATACCACTGCCCGTACTTGTTGCCCAAGCCCCACGGCTGGACGGTACGCAGAGTGCTCTCCTCCGACCCGGCCCCGCGGTAGTTGAAGCTGACCGGATGGTGGTTGCGCAGGGCCGTCCACAGCGGCTCAAAGGAGGGCTCGGCGGTGCGGATGCGCGACTGGGCAGTCGTGTCGTCCTCATACCAGCCGGTCCCGGCACGCGTGGCGATCTTGCGCAGCGCCGACTGTGCTGCTGCGCCAAGCGTGGCCTCAGCCCACAGGCCGGCGGCAATGGAAACCAGCGTCATGGCCGATTCGTCAAGGCGGACAGCGGGAACGCGGTACTCGTCGGGATTGATGCGGTACAGCACCTGGTCGTACGCGTCGGTTCCCTGCTCCTCCGATTGTCGGATGGGGATGCCAAGGTCCAGCAGGGTCTTCTTGTCCCGCTCAAACATGCGTTCAAAGGACGCGTTGATTTTGGCCGCCTCGGCGGCGGTGGCTGCGGCTCCCAGATAGCCGTTGACGTGGTCCCGAAGATAGCTCTTGCTGTGGCCCCGACGGGTTCCAAGCAGGGCGATCACGAGGTTCAACAGGCGTTCAGTGGCATCAATTTTTGTGGACACATGGCCCACAGTACTAGCCGGTAGGGCAACTTGCCGCCATGGGTGCGTGACTGTGACGTGGACTAGAGGCGCACTCCTGCCAGCTGGCACGCCCGCAGATTAAAGAGTTCCGGCCGCCAAGAGTGTGCTTGGCGGCCGGAACGGGGTGGTGCAGAGTGTGGCGTTTGTCAGCGCACGCCCACGAGGTCAACAACAAAAATCAAGGCCTCGTTGGGGGCAATGGCGCCGGCGGCGCCGCGTGAACCGTAGGCCAGTTCGGAGGGGATTTCCAGGCGGCGGCGGCCGCCGACCTTCATCCCGATCAGGCCCTGGTCCCAGCCCTGGATGACCTGGCCGATGCCGGCCTTGAATTCCAGCGGCGTGCCGCGGCCCCAGGAGGAGTCAAACTCTTCCCCGGTGGAGAAAGCGACGCCGACGTAGTGTGTTGACACCGTGTTGCCGGGAACAACCTCGGTGCCGTCGCCAACGATCAAGTCTTCAATCAAGAGTTCGGTGGGAACTGCGTGTTCCGGGAAGTCGATTTCGGGCTTGCTGCGGTCAAAGTTGCGGGTTCCAAAAGACATGGTTCTCCTTGTGGTTGGTTACTTCTTCGATTCAATCTTAACAACAAATACGAGTGGACCTTCAGGTTTGCCCTGGGCAGCTGCCTGGTCGCCGTAGGCTAGCGCCGAAGGGATCGTCAGCAGCACCGTGGAGCCAACCTTCTGGCCGGCAAGGCCCATGGTCCAGCCCGGGATTACGCCTTGGAGGCCGAATGTTGCGGCCTCGCCGCGCTCGTAGGCGGAATCGAACTGCTTGCTGTCGGACCAGGTCCAACCGGTGTACAGGGCCGAGATTGTGTCATTGGCAGTGACTTCGTCGCCGGTACCCTCAGTGAGGACCTGGACGGCGAGATGTGCAGGTGCGTCGTTCTTGGGAATTGTAATGCTCGGAACGCCCTTGGCGTCGAGCTTGGCTACAGGCAGCTTTCCAGCCTTCTCCAGTTCGGCCGTTTCATCGGCGCTCATGAGCTTCGGGGCGGGCGGGGCTTCCTTGGCGGAGACCACCTGGAAGACGCTCAAGTTTGAGGGCTGTGCGTCCTGTGCAGGTGCTTCTGTGGAGCCGGCGACAGCGGCTTTGCCTGGGGTGCCGTAGGAGATGTAGGCGCCCACCTTGGCGTTGGTGAAGGTTTCATAAACCAGCGGGAATTGCGTTTTGAACGAATCGTTCAGTTCAAGTGTTCCGCCAGCATCCTTGGTGAAGTTCTCACCCACTGTTTCTCCGCTTGTTGTGTCCAGTGCAATTTCACGGATGGCAACTGCTTGGCCGCCGGCGACCTGTGCGCCATCGCCATCGGTTACGATGCGCATCGATTCAGCTTTGATGGCCAAAGGCTTGTCAAAGGTGACCTTGGGGGCCTTGCCCTTGCCCTGGTCATCGACCTTGACGGAGGCCAGGGCCTCGGCATTGGCCGGTGGGACGGAGACGGACGAACCGGGGGCGTCCGAGGCAGCTGGATCTGACGATCCCGATGAACAGGCTGTCACAAGTAGCAGCAGGGGAAGAAGCAGGGCAAGAAGTCGGCGCACAGAGACTCTTTCTTTGGCGGGAACATTGGGGCGGTGCCGGGCGGGCTGTCGTGGCAGCCCCGCAGCAGATACTTTCAAGAATGCGGGGCCCAATCCTGGCTTGTCAGCTTTGGGCCGTAATCAGCCTAACTGCTGAAGCTGGACAAAACCTGCTTGCGGGGTTGCGATCGGCCATGAAAAAGGGTGGAGTGATTCTCCGGCTTTTGTGGCACTTTCGTCGTGGATGGCTACACAGCCGAGCTTTGAGACCCTCAAGCCGAAGGGTGTGGGCTTCGCCGAGAACGACCCGGAGCCGCGAGAACGCATCGAAGTTACGCCCTTCTCGCGAGCTTGAACCATTCTCGACGAATCAGGCTCAGAGACGTGCGACTTTGGGCCATTCTCGGCGTGTGTGAACGGCTGATTCGCCCACGGAAGAGCCATAGCAGTCTGGTTTCCCGGGCTTTCCCGGGCCGGTTCCGGCCGGGCTTAGTATTCACCGCGCAGGGAGGCAATCAGCGCGTCCACACGGTCGTCGTCGTTCTTGAACGGGTCCTTGCACAGGATGGTCTGGTGGGAGCGGTCATTGAGTTTCAGGTGCACCCAGTCAACGGTGTAGTCGCGGCCGGAGTCCCGTGCCGCTGTGACGAACTTGCCGCGCAGATGGGCGCGGGTTGAGGGCGGTGCCGTCTCCGTCGCTGTTGCGATGTCTTCGGCCGTGACCAGCTTGGCCGCCGCCCCACGCCGTTCCAGCATGTTGAACAGTCCCCGTTCCGGCGAAATGTCGTGGTAGCGCAGGTCGAGCTGGGCAACTTCAGGCGAACCCCAGTCCACGTTGTGCCGTTCGGCGTACGCGCCCAGCAGCTTGGCTTTGATGGCCCAGTCAATTTCAGTGTCAATGCTGGAATAATTTTCCGATTCAACGGCATTCAGGGTGCGTTCCCACAGCTCCAGGATGCGCGGCACAAGGTCGTGGTGGGCGCCGTGGGAGCGCACAAATCCGCTCACCTTCTCCAAATAGTGCCGCTGGATGTCGATGGCGGTCATGGTGCGTCCGTCGGCCATCTTCAGCGGGTGCTTGCCGGTGATGTCGTGGGAGATCTCGCGAATGCTGCGGATAGGGTTCTCCAGGCGCATGTCGGACATGATGGTTCCGGCCTCCACCATGCGCAGGATCAAGTCCACGGTTCCCACCTTGAGCATGGTGGTGGTTTCCGACATGTTGGAATCGCCCACAATGACGTGCAGGCGGCGGTACAGTTCCGCGTCGGCATGCGGTTCGTCACGGGTGTTGATGATGGGCCGTGACCGTGTGGTGGCTGAGGACACGCCCTCCCAGATGTGGTCGGCCCGCTGGGAGAAAGCAAACTTTCCGCCTTGTTGGGCCGGGAGCACCTTGCCGGCCCCGGCGAACAGCTGCCTGGTGACGAGGAAGGGGATGAGGATGTCGGCGAGCCGGTTGAATTCGCCCTTGCGGGTGATCAGGTAATTCTCGTGGCTGCCATAGGAGTTGCCGGCGGAATCCACGTTGTTTTTGAACAGGAAGATCTTGCCCGGATAGCCGTCCAGCTCCAGCCGTGACTGCGCCTCCTGGACGAGTTCGTGCAGGATTGTTTCGCCGGCCCTGTCGTGGGCAATGAGCTGGGCGATGCTGTCGCATTCGGCCGTGGCATATTCCGGGTGCGAGCCAACGTCCAGGTACAGGCGGGAGCCGTTGGGCAGGAAGACGTTCGAGGAGCGCCCCCAGCTCACGACCTTGCGAAAGAGGTACCTGGCGACTTCTTCTGGAGACAGCGGCCGAGAGCCGGGCGCTGAATATGTCACGCCAAACTCGGTTTCAATGCCAAATATCCGCCGGTCCACCAGGTACGTCTCCTCAGTTGTTTGTGCTTGAACAGGTGCTCTTCAGATACTGCTTTTGCCACGTCTTGCCGTGGCTGCCCGGGCGTGCCGTCGGCTTGTCAGTTCGGGTCCAGCTGTGCGGCGACGTCGGCTGCGGTGAGCCGCCTGAACGCCCGGTGCGAGCCCCCGGCCCGTGACGCGTTGCGGTCAAGCACCGCCACTTCCAGGGTCTCCGAAGTCAAGGGGGCTGCCGGGCCCGTACCGGCTGCCGCTGCGGCAAGGCGCGGAGCCTCCAAGGCGGTGACGGCGCAGCGCAGGGCCTGCCCCAGACTTGCCCCGGCCGTCCACAATTTTTCAAGTTCGGCCTGCACCAGGTCGGCCTTGCCACCCATGGCCAGGAAACCGGACTCGTCGGCGATTGAGCCGTCAAAGTTCAGCCGGAAGATGTGGTCTTCACCCTGGCGCTCCCCCACCTCGGCCACCGCCAGTTCAACCTCGAACGGTTTTTGTTCGGCTGTGAACACCGTGCCGAGGCTTTGCGCGTACACGCTGGCCAGGCCGCGGGCCGTGACGTCAACCCGGTCGTAGGAATAGCCGCGCACATCCGCGTAGCGCACGCCGGCCTGGCGCAGGCTCTCAAATTCGTTGTATTTGCCCACGGCCGCAAAGGCTATCCGGTCATAGATCTCACCGATCTTGTGCAGCATGGGCGACGGATTTTCGGCCACCAGGGCCATGCCGTCAAGACAGCTGAGCACCACAACCGACTTGCCGCGGGCAATTCCCTTGCGGGCGAAGTCCGCCCGGTCCTTCATGACTTGTTCGGGGGAAACATAAAATTGCTGCGCCATGCTACGCCTCCCTGCGCTCTATGGTCCGAAGCGCGACAATGGCTTCCACCACGGCAGCCAACGTTTCCTGGCCAACCCTGGCGGCGCCGTCGTCCGTCACCACGTAAACCACCGGCCACAGCCGACGCACCAGGTCCGGCCCGCCGGTGGCGGAGTCGTCGTCGGACGCGTCAATGAGCGCCTCAACGCCCACGGCGACGGCCTCGTCGAGGGAGAGCTCCGGCCGCCACAACTTCTTCAGCGCACCGCGGGCAAACACGGAGCCGGAACCGACACTGTGGTGTTCCAGCTCCTCATAGCGGCCGCCGGTGACATCGTAGGAGAACAGCCTGCCAGCTTCCTCCCCCGCCTCGAGCCCGGCAAACAACGGCACCACGGACAGGCCCTGCAGGGCCATGGGCAGGTTGGCGCGGATCATGGCGCCCAGCCGGTTGGCCTTGCCCTCGAGGCTCAGCAGCGTGCCTTCAATCTTTTCGTAATGCTCAAGTTCAACCTGGAACAAGCGCACAATGTCGATCGCAATGCCGGCCGTGCCAGCAATGCCCAGCACCGAATATCGGTCTGCCGGGAACACTTTTTCAATGTGCCGGTTGGCGATCATGGAGCCCATGGTGGCGCGACGGTCCCCCGCCATGAGCACCCCGCCCTTGAACGTCAGCGCCACGATGGTGGTGCCGTGCGGGGTCGCCGGCATGGCTCCCGCCGGCAGGGATTGGCCGAAGGGCAGCAGGCCCGGATTGCTGCGGCTCACATGGTCAAGGAACGACGACGAGGAGCCCGCACCTTCCAGCGCTGGAAACTCACTCCTGCTGTGGGCAGCCATGGGGTCCTACTGTCCGCCCTTTTGGACAAACCCGCGGACAAATTCCTCGGCGTTGACTTCCAGCACGCCGTCAATTTCATCCAGCAGGTCATCGACACCGGTGGTGGCAGCCTGGGCGGCCGCCGAATCCGGTGCCGGCGTGGGCGCGGGAAGCTCGTCGACGGGTTCTTCTTCGGTGCGTTGGGAAACGTTTTTCTGTTCCTGAGAAGCCATGATGCATCCTTCTTACGCTAAGTGCCGGGCACTTGGTTGTGTGCCTGCTTCCATCCTGCCACGGACCCGCCGGGAATGCGGCAGCCAGCGGGCCGTGGTAACGATGTGACGGCCTTGAAGAGGCTGCCGCGGGAAGATTCAGGTTTAGGAAGCCGCCAGAACCTGATCCACGATCGTGGCCAGCTCGGCGGCTGACGCTTCCTCGGTGTCGGTGCCCAGCTTGACCACTGAGACGAGCAGACCGCCGTGCAGGGCTTGCACCGAGACTGTTTTGGTGACCTGGCCACCGGGCATGTTCTGGGTGATGATCCTGGCGTTTTCCGAGTCGGCGGCGGTATCCACCGCGATGTCCTTCATGGTGGTGTCCACCGTCTGGCCCGCAATCTCCATGCTGAATGTGGAGCAGGCGCCGTCCTGGTCTGAGGCGCGGTCCAGCGTTTCCAAGAGCAGCTCCGGCTTGGCTGACAGGAGCGTCACTGCTGTCCCCGAGCCGGTGGCAGCGTCGGCGGTCCACATCCCGCTAACATGGACGCTGCCATCGAGCAGTTCCGTATTCGAACTGGCGAATGCGCGGCACTCTTCAGGTGTGATGGCGACATCAGCCACCGCCGACTTCGACAGTTCCTGCGTTTTGGCAAACTCTTCGGCCGGTATCACGGTCAACGCGGCACCGTTGGCGTCCTTGAGCCCGGTCAGAATGGCGGTCAGCTCAGGTTCCGTGAATTCCTTGGCTTCGGCTGCCGTGGGCTCTCCCTGGTCCGCTGGCTTCTGCGCAGCGGATTCGTCGGCAGAATTTTGTTCGGTCTGGCTTCCGTCGGTGGCTGGGGCGGGGCCGCTGCAGGCGCTCAGGGCGAGGATGGCTGCAGCGCCGATCGACAGAAACGCCGACGGTCGTGCAGCAGCACGTGACCTCCCGCGTGAAGCAGATGATGACAGAGAAGTGATTTTAATGCTCATGGATTCCCCCAATATTGGTGATGGTGACAACAAATATATCGGGCGATGGGAGCAATGGCCACACGGTGCTTGGCGCGTGGGTTGCCCTGTGGTGGCTGCCCGGATGGTCCGGCAGGCAGCTAGTGAACGTCGGCCAAGAGTGCGGCAAGGAATTCTTGCAGCCCAGTGTGTTCCGCAAATAATGTCCGGGTCAGCTGCTCCGTGCCCCGCAGCGGCTCCTTGGTGGACACCCGCTGGAGCCGTCGCAGGGTGGGCAGCTCGAAGATGACCGAATCCCAGCTGGCACCCACCACATGGGCACCAAATTCCTGGATGCACCGGCCCCGGAAATACGCCCGCGTGTCCGTTGGCGGCTGCTGGACTGCCGCGGCAATCGATTCGTCGGTGACGACCCGCTGCATGCGGCCGCGTTGGAGGAGCTTGTAGTACAGGCCCTTCTCGGGGCGGATGTCCGACCACTGCAGGTCGATGAGTCCCAGCCGGGGGTCGTCCCAGGCCATGTTGTCCCGGGCCTTGTACTGCTGCAGCAGCTGGAGCTTGGCCACCCATTCCAATTGCCCGGCAAGGCTCATGGGGTCGTTGCCCAGGGCGGTCAGGACTTCTTCCCATTTGGCCAGAACGGCAGCTGTGTGGCCGTCGCCGGTCTCCGGGTCGCTTGAGCCGTTGGCTGCACAGTGGGTCCGGGCAGCGGTAAGGTAGCGCCACTGCACGTCAAGGGCGCTGACGCGGCTGCCGTCGGCCAGCTCATGGGTTTGCTGCAACTGCCAGTCATGGCTGATGTCTCGCAGCGACGCTACGGGGTCGGCAAATTCCAGTTCGGGAGCCGAACCGTGTTCGATCATGTCCAGCACAAGGGCCGTCGTGCCGAACTTGAGGTAATTGGAGACCTGGCTGAGGTTTGCATCTCCAATGATCACATGGAGGCGGCGGTACTTGTCGGCGACAGCATGCGGTTCGTCCCGGGTGTTGATGATGGGCCGGCGGATGGTTGTTTCCAAACCCACCTGGGCCTCGAAGAAGTCGGCACGCTGGCTGATCTGAAAGCCAACCCCCGAGCCGTCCTGGCCGATGCCCACCCTGCCCGCACCGCACATGATGGCGCGGGTGACAAAGAACGGTGTCAATCCCGTGACGATGTTGTTGAACGGCACCGAACGCGGCATCAGGTAGTTCTCATGGCTGCCGTACGACACTGCCTTGTTGTCGGTGTTGTTCTTGTAGAGGTTGATTCCGGGCACCCCCGGCGTGTCGGCGATCCTGCGCACGGCGGCCAGCGCCACCAGGTCTCCAGCGGCGTCCCAGCGGACCGCGTCGAGCGGATTGGTCACCTCGGGCGATGAATATTCCGGGTGGGCATGGTCAACGTAAAGGCGTGCCCCGTTGCCCAGCACCATGTTCATCATCAGGGGAATGCTGGCATCGCCGCTTTCCCCGCCCTCGAGCGCAATCTGGGCGGCCGTCAGCTCGTGCTCCGAATCGGTGAGCTGGCTGGGGTGGGCGGCGCTCCGGGGCATCGACCACCCGCGGGCATCGGCCAGCGGGTCCTCGTCGGTATAGTCCCAGCGGGTTTCCCCGCCTGCAGCCGCACGATGGCTTGTTTGCCGTGAATAAGCGTGCACGACCTGGGTTGACAGCCAGGTTGCGTTGAAGCCGCCTCCCCCGGGCGCATGAATGCCGTATTCGGTTTCAGCACCCATGACCCGGACAACACTCACAGGTACTGCCCCGTGTTGGGCAGCGTTTCCAGCGTCTTGCCCGGCACCTGGCCTTCCTTGCTCTGCACGATGGTGCGGATGTAGGTGATTCGTTCACCTTTTTTGCCCGAGATTCGGGCCCAGTCGTCGGGGTTGGTGGTGTTGGGCATGTCTTCGTGCTCACGGAATTCGTCCACGACGGCCCGGAGCATGTGTTCGATCCTGATGCCCTTTTCGCCACTTGTCAGGAGGTCCTTGATGGCGTATTTCTTGGCCCGGTCAACAACATTCTGGATGACGGCGCCGGAGTTGAAGTCCTTGAAGTACAGCATCTCGGTGTCCCCGTTGGCGTAGGTGACCTCCAGAAATTCGTTGGCCTTGTCCGTGGCGTACATGGCCTCAACCGTGCGCTGGACCATGGCGTCCACGGTTTCCTGCGGGCTGCCGTTGTTGGCGGCCAGGTCGTCCGCGTGGAACGGCAGGGTGGTGGTGACGTACTTGGCAAAGATGTCGGCCGCGGCTTCGGCATCGGGGCGCTGGATTTTCACCTTCACATCAAGCCTGCCGGGGCGCAGGATGGCAGGATCAATCATGTCCTCACGGTTGGAGGCACCAATGACAATGACGTTGTCAAGGCGTTCGACGCCGTCAATCTCGCTGAGCAGTTGCGGCACGATGGTTGTTTCCACATCGGAGGATACGCCCGTGCCGCGGGTGCGGAACAAGGAATCCATCTCGTCAAAGAAGACGACGACGGCGCTGCCATCCGAGGCCTTTTCTCTCGCCCGGATGAAAATGAGCCGGATTTGGCGTTCGGTTTCACCCACGTACTTGTCAAGCAGCTCGGGGCCCTTGATGTTCAGGAAGTAGCTTTTTTGGTCCTTCACGCCGGAGCGTTCCCGGGCCCGTTTGGCCAGTGAGTTGGCGACCGCCTTGGCGATGAGCGTCTTGCCGCAACCGGGAGGGCCGTAGAGCAGGATGCCCTTGGGTGCCTTCAGCCCGTGTTCGCGGTACAGGTCGGGGTGCAGGAAGGGAAGTTCGACGGCGTCGCGAATCTGCTCAATCTGTGAGGTCAGGCCGCCGATGTCAGAGTAGGAGATGTCCGGAACTTCTTCAAGGATCAGGTTTTCCACCTCGGAACGGGGAATTTTCTCCAGGGCATAGCCTGTGCGCCCGTCAAGTGTGAGCGCATCACCGACCTTGACGGCACCGCCCTGCAAGACCCCCGCCAGGCGCACAACACGTTCCTCGTCTGCGCGGCCGATCACCAGGACGCGGCTTGTGCCCAGGAGCTCCTTGACGGTGACAAGTTCGCCGACGCGCTCATATCCAAGTCCTGCGATGACCGTGAATGCCTCATTGAGCAGGACTTCCTGGCCCACCGTGAGTTCGTTCATGCGCAGCAGCGGGCTGATCCCGACGCGCATCTTCCGGCCCGACGCATAAATGTCCAGGCTTTCATGGGCCAGTGCCGAACTGGTCCCGGACGACTGCACCGGCAGGTTGATCGCCAGGATGGTGCCGAAACTGTAGGGCGGCTCGCCGTCGTTCTCCAAGGCCGAGCGCAGCTTCATGATCTCGGACTTGGCCGTCTCCAGCATGGCAACAAGCTTGGAGTTGTTCTGTGTGGCCGAGGCAAGCTGCCGGTCAAGGTTGCGTGCCTTGTCACGGAGCACATTCAGCTGGCGTTCAAGCACGGCCTGCTGGCCGGTGCCGGTTGAATAACCGGCACCGGCCGAGCCTGGTGCGGCTGTGCCCTGGGCAGGGTTTTCCGGGGTGGAGTGGGGTGCGTCGCTCATGACCATCGATCCTTCCGCAGCCGTGTCCGGCCAGTACAGCTGATTTTAGTGCTATTGCGCGTCGGTGCCAGTTTCAGGCCCGGTTTCCGTGCCGGTTCCTTCTTCTGTTGACTTGCTCTTGGTCCGCTTCGTCTGGACCGTGGATGAGGCATCCCTGGCAGCGCGGCGCAGCTTCTTGTCGGAAACGGCACGCTCCCCCACGGCTGCCGGGGTCCAGGCATCGAGGTCAGCCTGCGCAAAGTCTGTCTTGGAGGCGCGGCGCTTCGGGGACATGCCCGTCACGCCGTCGGCCAGCCGGCGGGTCACCATCAGGAAACCGGTGTGGGCGACCATGCGGTGGTCCGGGCGGACTGCGAGGCCTTCAAGGTGCCAGCCGCGCACCATTGACTCCCAGGCGTCGGGCTCGGTGAAACGGCCGTCGGCGCGGATGGCCTCGGCTGTACGCGAAAGCTGGGTGACGGTGGCAACGTAGTTGATCCACACGCCGCCCGGGGCCAGGACGGTTGCCACGGCGTCGAGGCACTCCCAGGGGGCAAGCATGTCAAGGACAACGCGGTCGATGCTGCCGGGGGCTTCCTGTTCCACCACCTGGTCCTGAAAGTCGCCGAGGGAGATCTTCCAGGCCGGGTGCGGGCCGCCGAAGATTGTCTCAACGTTGCCGCGGGCAATGTCGGCAAACTCTTCCCTGCGCTCAAAGGAGTGCAGGTAGCCACTGTCGCCCACTGCCCGCAGCAGCGAGATGGAGAGGGCGCCGGAGCCAACACCGGCTTCAACAACGCGGGCACCCGGATAAATGTCACCCATGGTGATGATCTGCCCGGCGTCCTTCGGGTACACAACGGCAGCGCCGCGCGGCATGGACAGCACAAAGTCAGACAGCAGCGGACGCAGCGCCTGGTACTGCTGGCCAACGTTGCTTTCAACCATGGAACCCTCGGGGGAACCAATCAGCAGGTCGTGATTAAGGAAGCCCTTGTGCGTGTGGTAGGCGGTGCCCGGCGTCAAGGTGATCGTGTTCATGCGGCCGCGCTCGTCCGTCAGCTGCACGCGTTCTCCGGCGCGGAACGGACCGCGGCGTGCGCTTGCACCATGGGGTGCAGCCCCCTGGCTGCTTGCCGCATCCCCGGATGCGGCCGCAGCTGGAGATGCGGCCGCCCCTGGGGATGCTGCCACGCCCCGGGCGTCCGGTGCGTCAATTGTGTCGTGCTGGTTCATCGGTGGGTCCTGTCGTGTTGGTACTCGCAAAATCTGCTGTGCTGCTGGTGTGTTCGTGGTGTGCGTTGTCCGGTTCGGTGTGGGGCGGGGCCTCGGCGTGCGTCAAGAAATCGGCTTGCCGGTGATGGCGGCAACAACCTTGGCCTGGCTGAGCAGGCCGGTGATCTTGCCGTCCCGATTGATCACGGCATACTCGGTGTCCGGCAGCTGGGCCAGATAGGACACCAATTCAGCTCCTGCCGCGGTGTCGGGAACGTAGGCGCCCCCGGACAATGACCGCGCCACTGCCGTGGCAGGGGTTGTGCCTGCAGCTTCCGGCGGCACGTGCGCCAGGGCGTGTTCATCAACGACGGCGGCAGGCCTGCCGTCAGCGCCAAAGAGCACGATGGGTTCGCTGGGGTATTCCCCGCGCAGGGTCCAGAGCTGGGCCACTGTGCACTGCTGCGAGGCGCTCACGGCCGGAACCGCCAGTGAGCCGGCGGTGATGGCCGGCAGGCGCAGGCGGATGGAGGCCCCCTTGATTGACGCGGAGGCTCCCATCCACAGGAAGCCGGCCAGCACGACCACGATGAGCGTCGTGGTCAAGTCGGGTTGGGTGCCGCGAATGTAGGGCACTGCCAGCACCACGGCAACGATGACAACCACGATGATGCGTCCGGCCCAACCGGCGGCGACGGTGCCTTTTTCCTGGCTGCCGGTGGCTTTCCAGACGATGGACTCAACGAGGCGTCCGCCGTCGAGGGGCAGGCCGGGCAGCACGTTGAACACGCCAATGAGCAGGTTGGCCCAGATGAAGATGTTGGTCAGCAGGATGGCTATGGCTGTGCCAAGGGACACGGGTCCCGCCGTGGCGGCTTCCGGCAGTCCCAATTTGACCAGCCAGCCGAGCCCGGCCAGCACGAAGTTGGCAATGGGACCGGCAAATGCGACGACAAGTGCCTTGCCGGGTGTTGCCTTGCTGAAATCAAATTCAGTGTGGCCGCCCCACAGGTTCAGCACGATCTTGTGGGTGGGCCAGCCGTACATCTTGGCGGCCACGGCATGGGCGAGTTCGTGGATGAGCACCGAGAAAAGCAACAGCAGCGCATAGGCGAAGGCGACCAGGTAGGCTCCCGCGCCAAGCGACGGATAGATGTTCTGCAGCTGCGGGCCAAAGATGACAACGGTGACGGCGGCGATCAAGAACCAGGAATTGGCCAAAATGATGGGTGTTCCCCGAACCGAGCCAAGGACCAGACCTTCCCGGCGCGTCTTGGTGCCGCCAGCGGAACCGCTCACAAAGCAGCTCCGGCGGAGGCGGCGTGGGAGGCCAAAGCTGCCGTGACGTCGTCGTACGTCATTCCAGCCAACGTAGGCCAGGTTGCGTGCCGGGAATCCTCGGGCAGCGGGACGGCATGCGGGATGGCAATGGTGGCGACCCCGGACGCGACGGCGGACGCAACACCGGGAATTGAATCCTCCAGGGCGGCACAATCGGCTGCGGTGAGGCTGGGATCGGACTCGCGGAGGCGCTCAATGGCCTTCAGGTATGGCTCGGGGTGAGGTTTTCCATTGGCCACTTCATCTCCGGTGATCAGGAATTCAAAGTACTCCTCATCCAGGGCCTTGACGACTTCGCTGGCCAGATTGCGCTCGCTCATGGTGACAAGGGCGCAGCGCACGCCGCGGCCGTGCAGCTCGGCGAGCAGTTCACGGGCGCCCGGACGCCACGGCAGTGCCTTGCGGATGCCGGCAATCACGGAGTGGGAGAGGTGGTCGATGATTTCACGCACGGAAAGCTGCACGCCGGCGTCCTGGAGGATGGCGGCCGTGGTGGTCAGCGCATTCCCGACCATGGCCATGGCCTTTTCTTCGTCCCAATGTCCGCCGTGAGCGGTTACCAGGTCAATTTCGGCGGCGATCCAATAGGGCTCGGTGTCAACAAGTGTCCCGTCCATGTCCCAAAGGACGGCTTTGAGGGTGGGTGCAGTGTTGGTCGCCTCGGGCGCGTCGGCGGCAGTCGGTAAAAGCATGCCTTCAGTCTACGTGGCGTGCGCGGTGGAACTGTTTTCAAGAATGGCTGTGCGTGGTGCGTAGTGCCTGAACTGTCTTGTCGCCGTAGGCTGGAACGGTGAGCACAATCAATAATGGCGAATCAGGCCAACCGTCAGGCGATCTCGGACGGTTGCTGCAACCTGCTCCCGGCGAAGACCGCGTGACGGTCATGCTGGCAGCCTTTGAGGGTTGGAACGATGCCGGCGAGGCTGCCAGCGACGCGCTCAAGTACCTGCACGAGCTGTGGGGCGCGAAGAGGGTCGCCGTCATTGAGCCGGATGAATACTACGATTTCCAGTTCACCCGCCCGGAAGTCCGGCTCACCTCCACCGGTGGGCGCAAAATCAAGTGGCCGGTGACCAAGATTGCCAAGGCCAGCATTCCGGGCACCAACATTGACGTGGTCCTGGTCCACGGCATTGAGCCTTCCTACCGCTGGCGTGCCTACACTGCGGAGTTGCTGGCCAAGGCGGCCGCGCTCAATGTCAACTATGTGGTGCTGGTCGGGGCGCTGCTTGCCGACGTTCCCCATTCACGGCCCATTCCCGTCACTGCAACGTGCGACGACGACGAGCTGAGCTCGCGCTTGAACCTTGAGTCCTCCCAGTACGAGGGGCCCATTGGCATTGTTGGTGTCTTGAACGAACTGTCCCTGTTGGCCGGCTTGCCCACCATTTCATTGTGGGCGGCGGTGCCTCATTACGTGGCGCAGGCGCCCTCCCCCAAGGCTGAACTGGCGCTGCTGAACCGCATCGAGGATTTCCTGCACGTGCCGCTGTCAACAGTTGAACTGGCCGACGACGCACAGGCGTGGGAGCGCGGCGTGAACGACCTTGCCTCCGAGGATGCTGAAATTGCCGCCTACGTGCAGCAGCTGGAGGAAGCCAAGGATACGGCCGAACTGCCCGAAGCGACGGGTGAATCCATCGCCAAGGAATTTGAGCGCTATCTGCGCCGCCGGGGCCAGGACCAGCCCTAAATTGCCTGCTGGTGCCCGGGGTGCCCGGGGCACCTTGCTACGCCCAGCAGCGGCCCCTGAGGCCGGGCATGCTTGGCATGTTCGAGAAGCGCAGCCATGACGATGACCGGCATGGCACGGCGAGGCGCGGCGCGACAAACCTGTTCGCGGCATTGAACGTCGCTGGCTGGGGTGTGAATGCCTCCACTCTTTCTCCCGCGCCGTACGTGTGCACCGTTCCCGTGCGCCGTACGGGTGCGCCGGTCCGTGGAGCTCAAGAAGCTACTGAGCAAGATCGGCAAGCAAGCCCCGGTGAGCTCGACGTGCATATCGTCTGTGGCAACTACGGGAGGCGCAAGAGACCGACCAGCGTGTGCTGGGCTCCCGGAAACCCGTGGTTCGCGACGCATTTCTGGCCCCCTCTGTTCGTCTTGGATCAAACAGGTCCAGCGGCTGTTCGCTGAGGAGGTTCGTGCGTGATTTGGACGATTATGGACAGGAAGCAGGGCCGTGGGGGGCTAGGAAATATTTTTAGGTAGTTGTGGATACTAGTGTTGCTTTCCACACATTTGAGATATGATTGTGGTATGGGTAGTTCAGTGAATTTCCCGGTTGGCCGGGATGGTTCATCCACCACAGTGAGTGTGGCGGACCTGATTGCTGGACTTGCTCTTCCTTCCATTGAACCCCTTGGCACTGACATTGCTGCGATGGCCGGGTTGCCTGACCTGCCGGTTCCCGATCCCCGCCACTGCGGCCCCCGTGGCCGCTCTGCTGACACTGCTCAGCCCACCGCTCCAGAAGCCGTTGACCCCGCTACTGCTGTCCCCGCCGGTACTGGCGCCGGGTCTGACGCTCTTCATTCCCCTGTTGCTGGACCATCTGCTGCTGGTGTTGTGGAGTCCCGTTTGGAGGGGGCGCGGGCGTTGATGGATGGTTGCACGGACGCGATCGCGGCGTTGCATAAGCATCAGAATCAGTGCGCTGCGTTGGCGGCTGTGTTGATTGCCCGTCTGGAGTCCACGGCCGTTCTTGAGGGCGGTATTCTTGCTGTTGATTCCTGGCAGTACGATATCTCGCTGATGTCGATGCGGGCTGACTTGGCCGGGATCTTGTCGGTCTCCGAGGGCGTGGCGGGGCAGTTGATTTTGCACGCTGGCACGCTCGTGAACTATTTGCCGGCCACGATGGAGGGTTTGAGCGGTGGCGAGTTGGGGTGGGACTACGCGGTCATCATCGCCGGAGAAACGAGTCTGCTGCGTGAAGCCGGCCTGGCGCAGGAAACTGTTGATGCTTTTGAGCAGGTCTTGCTCGGCAAAGCTGCCGGCGCCACTCTGCCGAGTTTCCGGGAGAAGGCCCGGCGCCGCCGTGAACGGTTCTACCCGGAAACGATCACGCCCAAGACGCGGCGGGAGTATAGCCAGCGGCGGTTGGGTGTCTCTCGTGCCCGGGACGGGATGTCGTGGTTGAGCCTGTATGCACCAGCACCGACCGTGGAAGCTATCTGGGCTCAATGCACCCTGACTGCCCAGGCAGCCCAGGGACCTCACGAGGAGAGGACCCTGACCCAGCTCAGGGCTGATGTCGCCGCGGCCCTGCTGCTGAACCAGTCCATGGCCGAAAACCAGATCTACGCCCCCACCCAACCCAACACCACCAATACCGCCGGCACCAACAATGCCGCCACCACCGCCTCTGGTGCGCCTAGCGCTGCAGGGGCTGGTGTGGTCGTGTCTGGTGATGCTCAGGGTCCGTGGTTCGCGCCAGTGGACCCGGCTGCCGACGGGGTTCCTCTGGACCCCGGACCGGAACCAGAGCCAGACCCGACCCCG